>JAILLX010000065.1 GCA_024692925.1 bacterium | reverse complement strand
GGATACTGTTGATAATAAAAAAATTGAGGTAAATGAAAAACTTTTTGCATATCTTGTAAAGGGGATTATTAAAAATCAGGAAACTTTGGATAATGAAATTTCTAAACATTTAAAGATAGAACTTTCAAAAAATGATCAATTAATTATATCTATTATTCGTGCTGGTACGTTTGAATTGTTGTTCAGAGATAATACCCCATCACCAATTATTGTGTCAGAATATACAAAGATTGCAAATAAATTTTATCCAGAAAAAAAGACAGCATTAGTAAATGCCATTTTGGATAAAATCGCCAAATCTTTAGTAAAATAAATTTTAACAAGCCCTTGAAAAATGGCTTTGTTTTTCATCAATCCATTTTGTTATGAATTCCATAATTTATCGACTATTGGTTTTATAAATTCAAGATTTGCTTCTTCAAATTCAGATTCTGTTAATAATGTATAAAGTAATGCTTTTTCATATCCCTCAATCGTTCCACAATCAAGGTACATATCTGTATCAAGCATTGATATTGTGTGAATTTTTTGATTTTCTGGATCTTCTTCTACTGTTTTATTTAAGGCATCGGCAAATGCAAGTTCGCCACCGACTATTCCTTCAACAGCCTTGTCCTCATCCATAAATTTTGCAGACTCGCAAAGTTTTTCGCAAACTTTTTTATCAAAAATAAATAGTCCGAATGCTGCTTGATTTGATTTTGAATCCTTTGGTTTTTCCTTAAAATAACCTTCATCAATAATACCCCAACGTGATGGATCATCAACAGGACGTGTGATACCAAGGTTTCCCTTGCAACCCATTTTTATGTATTCATCAACTGCCCTTTTATATATAGGAGTGCGGTTAAGTTCATCCTTTGCATTTTTATCGCAAAGAACAATATCATCAGGCCAAATCATAACAATATTTCTGCCTGTATCACGAATCTTGTCATAAACACGACCAACGGCATGACCAGTACCACGTGGTTTTTCTTGGATAACATATTTAATTTCAACATCATCAGGGATATATGTACTTTGTAATAATTCCAAAGCCTTAAGATTTCCCTTTTTAATAAATTTATTTTCAATTTCAGGTTCACGAACAAAACATTGTTCAAAAGATTCAATTGCGGCATTGTCTGCAACAACAATAGTTATGTGTTTACCACCAGCAACAATTATTTGATGCATAATGAAATCAATAACCTTTCGAGAACCAAAAGGAATAAGCGATTTGTGGGGGATACCCTTTGAATGAGGATAATTTCTTGTTGATTTACCTGCGGCAAGAACCACAAATTCCAAATTTTCTGTATTCATATTAAAACCTTTTTTTTCGTTAAAATAACTTGTAAATGATACTATTTTAAAAAATATTGTCAACTATACTTTTAGTTATGGGGCAAAGATAGAATTCCTTTGAAAATAATATTAAAATTATATTTGACAGGTAGATATTTTTATTTTATAATTCGTACATAGAAACTTTGGATAGTTT
Organism: bacterium; assembly: GCA_024692925.1. Classification (GTDB taxonomy): domain Bacteria; phylum Pseudomonadota; class Alphaproteobacteria; order Rs-D84; family CACZYB01; genus CACZYB01. The sequence goes on along the minus strand of JAILLX010000065.1, from coordinate 12,462 downwards.
CTTGTTCTTTAAAAAGAAAATCTTTAAATCGATAAATAATTCCAAGAAAGGTAGATTTATGCATATAAAAGAATTAAGAGAAAAAACTCCAGCTTATCTTTTGGATTTGGCAGAAAAAGAAGGCGTGGAAAATCCATCTGCTTATGATGTTCAAACATTAAGATTTAATATTCTTAAAAAAATTTCGCAACGTGATACACTTATTGGTGATGGTGTATTGGAAGTTATGCCTGATGGTTATGGCTTTTTAAGATCAAAGGATGCAAACTATATATCTGGACCTGATGATATTTATGTTGCTCCGGCATTTATTAAGAAAAATAGTTTAAAAGTTGGTGATACAGTTGAGGGTGTTTTGCGTGCACCAAAGGCTGGGGAAAAATATTTTGCTTTGGATGAAATTAAAACTGTTAATTTTGAGGATCCAAAAAAATCAAAACATCGTGTTCATTTTGATGATTTGACACCTCTTTATCCACAGGAAAAATTTAAACTAGAACAAGAAATTACTGATCCAAAACATCCCGATTTTACAACAAGAATTATTGATTTGATTGCACCACAAGGTAAGGGACAAAGAAGTTTGATTGTGGCTCCTCCGAAAAGTGGTAAAACAGTTATGCTTCAAAATATTGCTCATGCAATCACATCAAATCATCCAGAAGTTTATTTGATTGTCCTTCTTATTGATGAAAGACCAGAAGAAGTGACTGATATGAAACGTTCAATTCAAGGTGAAGTGATAAGTTCAACTTTTGATGAACCTGCAACACGTCATGTTCAGGTTGTTGAGATGGTTATTGAAAAGGCAAAACGTCTTGTCGAATATAAACATGATGTTGTGATACTTCTTGATTCTATTACTCGTTTGGGTCGTGCATATAATGCTGTTGTGCCAAGTAGTGGTAAAGTTTTAACTGGTGGTGTTGATGCAAATGCTCTTCAACGTCCAAAACGTGTTCTTGGTGCTGCACGAAATATTGAAGGTGGTGGAAGTTTGACAATTATTGCGACCGCTTTGGTGGATACCGGTTCAAGAATGGATGAAGTTATTTTCGAAGAATTTAAGGGTACTGGTAATTCGGAAATAGTTCTTGATAGAAAACTTTCTGATAAGAGAACTTTCCCTGCTATTGATGTGACAAAGTCAGGTACAAGAAAAGAAGAAGTTCTTGTGTCGACTGATGTTCTTCAAAAAATGTGGGTATTGCGTAGAATTCTTATTTCTATGGGAGCAAGTGATGCAATGGATTTCTTGCTTGATAAAATTAAATTTACAAAAGATAACGAAGAATTTTTCCGTACTATGAATAATTAAAATTTGTGAAAGGAAACAAATATGCTTGATAATAATAAATTAATGTGTGATGGAAACGAAGCTGCATCTGATGTAGCGTATAGACTTACTGATGTTGCGATTATTTATCCTATTACACCATCATCTCCTATGGCTGAAAATTACGAAGTTTGGAGTGGTAAAGGTAGAAAAAATATTTTTGGTTTAGTTCCAGAAGTTTCTGAAATGCAATCAGAGGCTGGTGCGATTGGTGCTGTGCATGGTGCATTACAGGCTGGAAGTTTGGCAACTACGTTTACTGCATCACAAGGTTTGCTTTTGATGATTCCAAATATGTATAAGATTGCTGGTGAACTTTTACCATTTGTTATGCATGTAAGTGCAAGAACTGTTGCTTCGCATGCATTGTCAATTTTTGGTGATCATAGTGATGTTATGGCATGTCGTCAAACTGGGTTTGCAATGCTTTGTTCAAACAGTGTGCAAGAAGCTCATGATATGGCATTGGTTGCACATGCTTCGGCATTGAAATCTAGGGTTCCATTTATTCATTTCTTTGATGGTTTCAGAACTTCTCATGAAATAAATCTTATTAACAGAATTTCAGATGAAGTTGTCGCATCAATGATTGATATGAAAGATATTGAAGATTTCAGAAATCGTGCACTTCTTCCATCAAAACCAAATATTCGTGGTACTGCACAAAATCCGGATGTATTTTTCCAAGCAAGAGAAGCTTCGAATCCATACTATAATAAGGTTGAAGAAGTCGTTGCTGATGCAATGAAAAATTTTGAAAAACTTACTGGTCGTCATTATGATGTTGTTGAATATGTTGGTGCAAAGGATGCAGACAGAGTTATTGTTGCGATGGGTTCGGCTTGTGAAACTATTGAAACAACAATTTCAGAATTAAATAAAAATGGTGAAAAACTTGGACTTGTTAAAATAAGACTTTATCGTCCATTCCCAGTTAAGGCATTTGCTGATGTACTTCCTAAGTCAGTTAAGAAAATTTCTGTTCTTGATAGGACAAAGGAACCAGGTGCGATTGGTGAACCATTATATCTTGATGTGATTGCTGCATTAAAAGAAATGGGACGTGAAGATATTTTCGTTAATGGTGGAAGATATGGTATTTCATCAAAAGAATTTACTCCATGTATGGTGAAGGCAGTTTATGATGAACTTTTGAAACAAGAACCAATGCCTGAATTTACAGTTGGTATAAATGATGATTTGACACATCTTTCTTTGGATTATAATAATGGTTTCAAACTTGAAGATAAGGATGTTTATTCTGCATTATTTTATGGACTTGGAAGTGATGGTACTGTTGGTGCGAATAAAAATTCTATTAAGATTATTACAGGTGAAACATCAAAGTATGGTCAAGCATATTTTGAATATGATAGTAAGAAATCAGGTGGTACAACAATTTCTCATTTAAGATTTAGTGATAATGAAATTAAGGCACCATACCTTATTTCACAGGCTGATTTCTTAGCTGTACATCATTTCCCATTATTTTATACTTTGGATTTGCTTTCAAATGCAAAGGATGGTGGAATACTTCTTATTAATTCACCATTTAAGAAAGAAGCATTATGGGAAAATCTTCCACGTGAAGTACAACAACAAATTATCGATAAGCATTTAAAAGTTTATGCAATTAATGCTTCGGTTGTTGCAAGGGATAGTGGTATGGGTCGCAGAATTAATACTATTATGCAGACTGCTTTCTTCCACCTTGCAGGTGTGATTGATGGTAGTCAGGCTATTTCTGCGATTAAGAAAGCTATTGAAAAAACTTATATGAAAAAGGGTATTGAAATAGTTGAAAGAAATTATAAGGCTGTGGATAGTGCAATTGCAAACCTTTATGAAGTTGAAGTTCCAGCTAAAGTTTCTGAAAATGCTAAATCAAGACCAAGCGTTGTTTCAAGTGATGCAAGTGAAGTTGTAAAAAGACTTCATGCACAAATTATTGCTGGTCGTGGAAATGATTTGCCAGTTTCTGCATTCGAAGCTGATGGTACATTCCCAACTGCGACATCAAAATATGAAAAACGTGGTATTGCGGAAATGGTTCCAGTTTGGAATAATGAAACATGTTTGCAATGTGGAAAGTGTGCTTTCATTTGTCCTCATGGTGCAATAAGAACAAAAGTTTTAACCGAATCTGAACTTAAAAATGCTCCTAATACATTTAAGGTTGCAAAGTATAAGACAAAAGAACTTGGCGAAGATTTGTATTATTGTGTACAGGTTTCACCAAAGGATTGTACAGGTTGTGGACTTTGTGTTGTGGGTTGTCCTGTTAAAACTCCGGTTGGCGAGGATAAAACAGAAAAGGCTTTGGTCATGAAGTCAATTCAAGAAGTTGGTGAAGTAGAAGAAAAGAATTTTGAATTCTTTGAAACAATTCCTTATATTGATAGGGCAAAACTTAATCCTCAACTTCCTAAACATTCACAACTTATGCAACCATTGTTTGAATATAGTGGTGCTTGTGCTGGTTGTGGTGAAGCTGGATATATAAGACTTATTACACAACTTTTTGGTGACAGAATGATGATTGCAAATGCAACTGGTTGTTCATCAATTTATGGTGGAAACTTGCCAACTACACCTTATGCGGTAAATAGTTGTGGTGAAGGTCCTGCGTGGTCTAATTCACTTTTCGAAGATAATGCCGAATATGGTTATGGTCAGGCAGTTGCAGTTGAAAAATTGGAAAATAATGCAAAGGAATTATTGAAGGAATTGGCTTCATCTTTGGGTGATGGTTTTGTTTCAATGATTTTGAATGCTGATCAATCAACTGAAACAGGTATTAATGAACAAAAGGAAAGAGTAAAAGAATTAAGAAATAAACTTTCATCAATGAAGGATGCAAAGGCAAAAATGCTTTTATCAATTTCTGAATACCTTATCAAAAAATCAATGTGGATTTTTGGTGGTGATGGTTGGGCATACGATATTGGATATGGTGGTTTGGATCATGTCCTTAATATGCAGAAAAATATCAATATTTTGGTTCTTGATACCGAAGTTTATTCGAATACTGGTGGACAGGCTTCGAAGGCTACACCTCGTGGTGCAAGTGCAAAGTTTGCAACAACTGGAAAAACTTTTGGTAAAAAAGATTTGGGCTTGATTGCTATGGCAAATGCAAATGCTTATGTTGCAAAAATTGCGATGGGTGCAAATGAAGTACAGGCAATCAAGGCAATCAGAGAAGCGGAAAGTTTTGATGGTCCATCACTTATCATTGCGTATGCTCCTTGTATCGCACATGGTATTGATTTGGCGATTGGTCCATCACAGCAAAAGGCTGCGGTTGAATCTGGACATTGGCCACTTTACCGTTTCGACCCAAGGTTGATCGTTGAGGGTAAAGCTCCACTTCAGATGGATAGTAAACTTCCAACAAAGGACATTAGGGAATATATGCTTAAGGAAACAAGATATAAAGTTATTCAAGCAAATAATCCTGAACGTTTTGAACAAATGGTTCGTGAACGTGAATTTGAAAATAATTATAAAGCAAAGTTTTATGATTATATGAGCAAGTTCAAATTGGAAGATTAATTCTGTATTGGGGGTGTTTGCCCCCTTTACTTATTAATTAAAAAAAATCCCCGCCATTTGACGGGGAATGTTTTTTAATACTTTTTATTTAATTCCCAATTCCATGCGGTTTTGATTATGTCTTCCATGGTGTGGGTTGGGTGCCAGCCAAGTATTTCGCCAGCCTTTTTATTATCAGCACAAAGTATTGCAGGGTCGCCGGCACGACGGGATTCAAATACTGTTGGACAAGGACGACCAGTTATTTTTTCGGCGATATTGATTATTTCTTTTACACTTGTTCCGGTGCTGGTGCCAAGGTTGATTGTGCCACTGAATTTTGAAATATTTTCGATTGCAAGGCGGTGTGCCAATGCCAAATCTTCGACATGGATATAATCGCGGATGCAAGTTCCATCTGGTGTGTCATAGTCGGTTCCGAACACCTTGATATTTTCCCTATCACCCTTTATCGCTTTTAGGACAAGTGGAATAAGGTGAGTTTCAGGGTTATGGCTTTCGCCGATTGTACCATCGGTTGAACAACCGCTTGCGTTGAAATATCTTAGTGCGATATAGTTCAAACCATAAGCAGTGTGATAGTCGGCAAAGATTTTTTCAATCATCAACTTTGTCCAGCCGTATGGGTTGATTGGTGATGTTTTGTGTGCTTCGTCAATTGGGGTGTATTCTGGGTTTCCGAATACTGCAGCAGTTGAAGAAAATACAATATTTTTTACATTGTTTGCGAGCATTACATCAAGCAAATTGATTGTCCCAATGACATTGTTGCGATAGTACTTTGCTGGGTTTTCAACACTTTCACCAACGGCGATGAAAGCGGCAAAGTGAATGACTGAATCGATTTTATATTTTTTGAAAACACGATCAAGAGAATCCTTATCTGCCAAATCTGCAATTTCGAAATGTGGTGTTGTGACAGCCTCCCTATGACCCATAGAAAGGTTATCTGCAACGACAACTTCGTATCCGTTTTCGATTAAATGTTTTACGGTATGTGAACCGATATAGCCTGCGCCACCCATTACCAATATCATTTTATACTCCTTTGTTAATTAATCCAGATTAGTATATCGTATATTGGAGTTTTTTTCAATTGATTATTATTTTGTGGAATCCATTATTTTTTTATCAAGGTCAGCTTTTAATTTTTTTGCAGAAGCTTTATCTTTTGTTTTTATTACAATATTTTGTTTCTTTGTTATAGTGGTATTTGCTTCGGCTGTTGCTATTATAATAAGTGCAATTAAAAGAATATTTACACAAATAAAAAGTTTTAAAAATTTTTTATTTTTCATTTTTTACCTCCCTGTTTATACTTTTAGGATAAGGGAGATTTTATATTTTGGATATAAGTATAAATTCGTATGATTATTTTCTTTCTAATACATCAGTTGGATTTATAGATTTGGTTTTTTCCCTGACTTCGAAATGAAGTTGAGGAGTTGTCACACGACCAGTTTTTCCAACGGTTGCAATTTTATCCCCACGTTTTACCATATCACCTTTTCGAACAAGTACGGTTTCATTGTGGGCATATATTGTCATATAATCCTTATCATGTTTTATGATTACAAGGTTGCCAAGTCCCTTTAATTCATTACCAGCATATGCAACAATTCCATTTTCCGTAGCAATAACAGGTGTTCCCATTTTTGCGGAAATATTTATACCATCATTGCGTTTACCATTGCTTTTTATACCATATTCAGAAATAACTTTACCATTAACTGGCCACATAAATCTTTTTGATGTAAGAGGTTCAGGTTTTACAATTATTTTTTTAATTTTTTCTTGCTTTGCAACTTCGATTTCTGTTTCAATTTGTTTTGGTTTTTCTTCAATTTTTTGTTTTTGAGCGATGCGGACCTGAGCAACTTCTTTTACTTCTTCCTTTATCGAAGGCATAACAGTTTTTGCAGTTTCCTTATCCTTTACTACAAATTTTACCTGCTTTTGTACGACATCGACATTTGCAGCAGGAAGCAATATTTTTTGACCTATTGTAAGAGTGTAAGGTTCAGTAAGTTTATTTAACTTTACCAATGAATTTAAGTTAACATTATATTTTCGAGAAATACTGTATGCGGTATCTTGTGCCTTTACAATATGAAATGCACTGTTCGGAATGTAGATTTTTTCACCAATAGAAAGGGTATAAGGAGCTTTTAAATTGTTGCGTAAAATAATATCCTTTAATGGAACGTTATTTTGTTTTGCGATGGAGTAGATGGTATCACCCTTTTTTACCATTACGAAATCTTTTTTTGGTTCTTCGATAAAAGTTTTTTCTACGTTAAGGTTTGTTATGATTTCAGGCTTTTTTACCGGTTTTACGGGTTCATCACCAGGGATTTCAATTGTTTGCCCTTGTTTAAGTGTGAATGGCGCCTTAAGATTATTGTGGTCGGCTAAATCATAAACCTTTACATTATTTCGTTGTGCGATGGAGTACAAAGTATCACCCTTGTATACCATTACTTTTTTAGGTTTTCGTGGTTCAATATTTTTTGTTGGAGTAGGGGCTGTTTTAACTATTTTTTCTGTTTTTGAGATAACAGGAGTTGTTTTAGTTTCAACTTTTTTTGCTTCTGTCTTTTCAATAGGTTTGATATTTAGTTTCTTTTCTTCTGAAGAATTTTGTTTTTTTTCATCTTTTAGTTGTTGAGGAATTATAACAGGTGTTGGAATATTTTTTGTTTTTTGAGAAACAGTCGTATCAACTTTTGCAATTTCAGTTTTTTCTTCTTCGATTTTTTCATTTTTAATAAATTCTTCCACAGGAACTTTTGATTCACTTAGAATTTCAATTTCATCAACAGGTGTTGTTTGAAGTGCGGATGGAATGTAAATAACTTCTTCCATAACGACATCTTCCTTTGGTGGTTCAGGTATGTATGTTTGTTGTACCGGAACCTGTGTTTGAGTAGTTGAAACAGGAGTTTGTTTTTGTGGTGGATTAGAAATTAAAGCGTTTGTTTGAATTTTTTGTTGAGGTGCGACAAATTGCTGTTGTGGAGTATTTTGAACAACATAATTTTGGTTATTTGTTGGCTGATATCCTTGTGGTTGATTATTTAAAGCAAGCGTTTGATTTGGTTGCATTTGATAATAACCATAATTGGATTGATATGTTGCGTATTCAGGTTGTGATTGTGACCCCTGATTTGATTTTGGGTACACAAGAGAAGGTGGTCGTTCGTATATCTTTGTGCATCCAAAAAGATTAAAACTTAGTGGAAACATTAGACTTTTTACTATAAATTTAAGACTTTTTTCTCTCATAGTTTCTATGATACAACAAAATGAAAATAAAATCTATATTTATTTAGCCTTTTTTGAAAGAAGTATTGAAATTTCATACATAGATATAAGCGGAATTGCCAAAAGTATTTGAGATAATACATCCGGCGGAGTGAGTATTGCAGAAATTGTAAATATTATTACTATTGCGTACTTACGATTTTTCTTTAGTGTTTCGCGATTAAGTAATCCGAATTTTACAAGTAAGATAAGAAATATTGGTGTTAAAAAACATATACCAAATGCATTTAAAAGTGATGTAGTAAAGTCTATGTAATCAGTAATTTTTGCCTGAAGTAAAAGGGGAATATCCCTTCCACTTTGTGAAAATGTTATAAAAAATTCAAAAGCTTTTGGCAATACCAAAAAATAGCAAAATATCACGCCGCATAAAAATAAAATTGGAGTTAAAAATATGTATGGAAAGAAAAATTTTTTTTCTTCTTTGTAAAGGGCGGGAGTTATAAAAAGCCATAATTCGATTGCCCAATATGGTATTGATACAAAAATTGCTGAGGAAATTATGATTGAAAAAGTTGATACAAAATTTTCAGTAATTTTTGTGTAAATAAGTTTTGTGTTTGTGTGTGATGATTGTATCGCAGTAAGTAAAGGGTATGTTATCAAATTGTAAATTTCATCTTTGAAACTGTAGCAAAAAATAAATGCAATACAAAAAAAGATAAGACAATGAATTATGCGATGTCTTAACTCTGTAAGATGGTCAAGTAATGATAATTCAGGAAGAGTTTCTTTTTTTATTTTATTTTGCATTTTTGTTTTTTTTCTGTTGTTCTAAATTAAGTTTTGGGGATTTATCAAAAAGATCAGTTTCATTATTTATTTCAAGACGAAGTTGTTCAATTTTGTCGTGAAAAGTTTCTTCTATATCACCAGTAGTATCACTGATTTCAGATGTTATGTTTTGAATTTGTGTTCTGATTGTTGATACAAAAGATTGAATCTTTTTCCAAATTTTTACAAGAAAATTTACTACTGATGGTATATCCTTTGGTTTTATGAATATAACCATCAGTAGTATTATTATAAGCAGTTCATTGCTACCTATACCGAACAAAATTTACTCCTTATTCAAATAAATCTGTCTTTGGTTCAGATGAAGTTTTAACTTCGGCATCTGCTTGGGTTGTTGCAACTTCTTCTTTTACCTCGGTATTTACAGGTGCATCAACTGGTGTGTTGTCTTGTTCAACAGGAGTTTCTTCCTCATCATTTTGTTCAGCAATAGCAACTGATACAACCTTTTCATCTTCGGCTGTTTTGAAGAGGGTTACACCCATTGTTTGACGACCGGCAATACGGATTTTATTTACGCCAAGTCGAATCATCTTTCCACCATCGGTGACCATAAGGATGTTTTTATCTTCTTCGATTGGGAATGATGATACAACAGCCTTTGTCTTTCCGGCAATCTTTATGTTTGCGATACCTGAACCACCACGGTGTGTAATTCTGTATTCGTATGATGATGTACGTTTTCCGAATCCAGTTTCGGTTACAGTAAGAATGAATTGTTCTTTTGCTTCCAAAGATTTGTATTCTTCTTCGCTTAAAACTTTTGTTGTTTCAAGAACTTCTTCGCCCTCAAGATCTTCGAATTCGGATTTGCGAAGTGCACGTGAAAGTTTTAAGTATGCCGCACGCGTATCATTATCAATTTCAGTGTGGTTGATGATTGACATAGAAATAACCTTGTCCCCATTTTCAACCTTTATACCACGGATACCAGTTGAGTTACGGCTTTGGAAAACACGAACTTCTGGAACTGGGAAACGAATACATTTACCACCACGAAGTGTTAAAAGAACATCTTGATCTTCGCTACATGGTTGAACGGAAACAAGTTCTTCGCCTTCTTCTTCGAACTTCATCGCAATCTTTCCATTTTGACGGATGTTTAAGAAGTCGGATAGACGGTTACGACGAACTGTACCCTTTGATGTTGCGAACATTACGTAAAGGTTCGACCATTCTTCTTCGTTTTCAGGAAGTGGCATAATTGTTGAAATTGTTTCACCTTGTTCAAGTGGAAGAAGGTTGATTAATGCCTTTCCAACTGATTGAGGTGTGCAAAGTGGAAGTTTGTAAACTTTCATTTGATATGCGATACCCTTATTAGAGAAGAAAATAAGTGGTGTATGTGTATTTGCAACAAATACATCAGTTACGTAATCTTCTTCTTTTGTATTCATACCAGTTCTTCCTTTACCACCACGATTTTGAGCTTTATATACATTTAATGCAACACGTTTGATATAGCCAGTGTTTGTAATTGTTATAGCCATATCTTCCTTTGCAATTAAATCTTCGATATCTGTTTCAAATTCTGATGGAATAACTTCGGTCTTTCTTGGGATAGCAAATTTTTCTTTTACCTCAAGAAGTTCACCTTTCATGATAGACATAAGTTTTTCACGGTTATCCAAAATTGAAAGGTATTCTTGAATGTCAAGACCAGTTGCCTTAATTTCTTCGGCAAGTTTGTCTTGTTCAAGACCAGTCAATCTGTGAAGTTTTAATTCAAGGATTGCCTTTGCTTGTGCTTCGGAAAGACGATATGTTCCATTTACAATCTTGCTGTCTGGATCATCGATTAAGTCAATAAGTGGTTGCATATTATCAGCTTTCCAATCACGAGCCATCAATTTATCCTTTGCATCGTTTGGATCTTTTGCACTACGGATTAATGCAATAACTTCATCGATGTTTGCAACAGTGATTGAAAGACCAACCAAGATATGAGCCTTGTTTCTTGCCTTGTTCAAATCGAATACAGTTCTGTTTCTGATAACTTCTTCACGGAATTCAATGAATGCTTCGATTATTTGTTTAAGGTTCATCAAACTTGGACGGCCCTTGTTAATTGCAAGCATATTGATTCCAAATGATACCTGTAATTGTGAGTATTTGAAAAGTTGATTTAAGATAATATCTGCAATTGCATCCTTTTTAAGTTCGATAACAACACGAACACCTTGACGAGAAGATTCATCACGGATGTCAGAGATACCTTCAATTCGTTTATCTTTTACAAGTTCAGCGATTTTTTCAATCATAACTTTCTTGTTTACTTGGAATGGAATTTCATCAACAATGATTGCAGTTTTTGTTCTGATTTCTTCGAAATGAGTTTTTGCACGAATTATGATTGAACCACGACCAGTTGTGTATGCACTGTATGAACCAGCAACACCTAAAATTAAACCACCGGTTGGAAAATCAGGTGCAGGAACGTATTTGATAAGTTCATCGATTGTGATTTCTGGGTTATCAATAGTTGCACAACATGCATCAATTATTTCACCAAGATTGTGTGTAGGAATATTTGTTGCCATACCAACAGCAATACCACCGCAACCATTTACAAGAAGGTTTGGAAAACGACATGGAAGTACTTCTGGTTCCTTTGTCGATTCATCGTAATTTGGACGCCATTCAACAGTGTCCTTATCCAAATCTTCGACCATATATGCAGCAGCCTTTGACATACGAGCTTCGGTATAACGCATAGCAGCGGCACTATCACCATCCATAGAACCAAAGTTTCCTTGTCCATCAATCATTGGAATTTCCATAGAGAAATCTTGGCTCATATGAACCATAGCATCGTAGATAGAAGAGTCACCGTGTGGGTGATATTTACCCATAACATCACCGACTATACGTGCAGATTTTTTAAATGGTTTACCGTATTCAAATCCGTTTTCCTTCATAGAGTAAATAATTCGTCTGTGAACAGGTTTTAAACCATCACGAACATCAGGAATTGCACGGGAAATGATAACTGACATTGCATAGTCAAGATATGATGTTTGCATTTCGTGAACAATAGGAGCAAGTTTAATGCTTGAATTGTTTGTAGATTCAATTAAATTTTCGTTTTGATTATCCAATTTCATTCTCCTTTTTTATATTGAAATTTTATAGAAAAATCCTAGCAAAAATAAGTTTTAAAAGCAAGGAAAAAAGGCTTAAAATTAAAATAAATTTTTCATAAAAAATTGGCTTAAAAAACACCGTAAAATCAATGTGTTGAAAAAGCAAAAATTGACGAATTTTTTCTTTGCTAAAAATTATTAAATTTTTTTGCTTTTTTTAATGAAAATAGTGTTGCGAATCGCAAATAAAATTTTACTATTTTCATTAAAAAAAGCAAAAAAATTTAATAATTTTTAGCAAAGAAAAAATTCGTCAATTTTTGCTTTTTCAACACATTGATTTTACGGTGTTTTTTAAGCCAATTTTTT
>JAILLX010000029.1 GCA_024692925.1 bacterium | reverse complement strand
GGGAAAAGTTATTTATTGGGTATTAAAAGTTATAATAACAATTCTAAAAGTTTGGTCGACATTTGCACTTATGTTTAATTTATTTATTGCATGTATTGGACTTTTCATTATGATACAATTTATGTATGTCGGACTTACTTTTATTACAATGATTTTGGATATTGTGATACAGCTTGCTCTTGTTGGCGTGATGATGCCTATTGTCATTGGAGCATGGGCATTCCCAGACAAAGGCATTGGCAATCTTCGTGGAAAATTATCCGGAAAACTTTTCTGGGGTGTTCTTCGTTGTTCATTCAGATTGGCTTTCCTTGCTGTATCAATAAGTATAACTATTTTCCTTTTGAATGAACTTATGATGACAAGTTTTGATACATCAGGTCAAAATATGATTTCATTATATGATAGTTTAGGAAGTTCTGATGGTTTGGCTTCTCAGGGTACTGCATTAAATAAAGCAAGTCGAGATTTTATGGAATTGATGTTTAATAATGTCGGAATTTTAATTGCAATGGTATTCACAACCCTTGTGTCGTGGATGTTGCTTAGTCAGAGTATAAAAAAGGCAGATAGTTTTTCTAATTCTTTGTATAGCGGTATTTCAAATGATAGTATTTTGAATGGGTTAAAAAAACTTACAATGAGTACTATCAAATATGTAAAATCTGGTGCAAAACGTGATGTAGATTTTTATAAAAAAATGAAAAACACTCGTGATGCTATTCGTAATGAAAACAAAGAAAAGGAATTGGATGCACGTAAATCACAAATTACTAATTGGGAAAAAGAAATTTTCGAAGACGGAAACACAGAACATCTTTTCGATGTTCCAGTCGAAGATGTTGTTGATACTTTTGATGCAATAAGAAATGATGAAAATAAAATAACTGAAAATACCGAAGCAATATATCCTCAAACAAAGGAAGATAGTGAAAAAACTCGTATGGTACCATTTGCCCCAATGAATCCAAATATAAGAAAAAATCAAGAGGAATTACAATCCCTACAACAACCAGAAACTGAATTTATCGAAGATCAAATTGCATCTCCTGAATATAAGGAATTGCCACAAGAAACTAAGCAAGAAATGGCAACAGTTATCCTTTCAAATAACACAGAAGATTTGAATAATTTTGTTCAAGAACCAAAGGTCGCAGAAATGTTTGCATCAATAAATGCGACACCGAAAGAAGATGATGAAATCGTAAATGATAAATTTATAACTTCGAACCTTATTGCTACAGATGTAAAATCTTTGGATGAATTATCAAATCCAATGGTCAAACTTCAGGCTGTTTACATAAGACAGAAAATTATCGATGAAATAAAAACTCTTCCAAAGGAAGAACAAAAAACAATAAAAAAGTTTATGAATTTAACGAAAAAACCAAATCTATCAAATCCTGAAAATAAAAAGGAATATGATAAACAAAAGCAAATTTATGCAAAACTTGAAGACAAGGTTAAAACTGATTTGTTGAAAAAGCAAAAGCAGATTAACGAACTTATTGAACAAAGAAAAAATCTTCAAAAATATAATAAGGTCAAATCTAATTTGACTGTAAAAAATGTTATCCAATCTGTTAAAAATGATGAATTGAATGATATTAAAGCTGAACTGGAAACTATAAATATAACTGATGTTGTAAAACGTTCGTATCTTCGTCGTAAACTTAAAAAGTTAGAAGAGGATATTAATGCAATCAATGAAAAAGATAATCTTGAACTGGAAGATGAATACGATTCAATTATTGAAAATTGGCGTAAAAATAAGCGTAGAAATAAATCAAAAATTAATCCGGATAAGAAGATATAAAAAATCCCTCGTTTTACCGAGGGACTTTTTATTATTACATCAAATTTATGCAACAGATCTTACTTCTTTACCTTCAATAAAATCCATCATATTTTTCATACTTGTATTCAAAATTCTATAGTTCGCATCAATAGAATTGAATGCAATATGAGGTGTTAAAATTACATTATTAAGTTGAAGTAATTTTTGGTTGATAAGTGAATATAAAATATATTCTTTGCTTTGTTCAGGAGCAGATTCAACTGTATTTTTAAGGATAATATCTTCATACTCCAAAACATCAAGACCTGCACCCTTTACCTTCTTTGAAACCAAAGCATTATAAAGAGCAACTGTATCAATCAAATCACCACGTGCAGTATTGATAATGTAAACACCATCTTTCATTTTTGCAATAGTATCTTTGTTAATCATGTGATAATTTTCTTTTGTTGCAGGGCAATGAATACTTAAAATATCAGCTTCTTTGTAAATTCTTTCTAAATCAGTATATTCACAAGTTCCTTCATCTGCCAATGTCTGATTTGGATATAAATCATATGCCAAAACCTTGCAACCAAAAGCATGAACAAGTCTTGCAAAATGACGACCAATCGCACCAGTACCAATAACACCAACAGTTTTACCGTGTAAATCAATACCAATATCTTGATCAACATTAACAATTCCATTTCCAAGTTTTTTATGTGAAAATTCAATATTTCTTGTAAGGTTCAAAAGAAGTCCAACAGCAAACTCAGCAACAGTAATTTCACCATATCCAACAACGTTAACAACCTTTATTCCTTTTTCACGACAATAATCTAAATCAACATTATTGTATCCTGTTGAACGAGTAGAAACCATTTTCAAATTTTTAAACTTTGAAAGAAGTTCCCTTGTCAATCTGGAATAAACAAAAGTTGAAATTATATCAGTTGTGTCATAGTATTTGCAAAGTTCATCCTCTGACATATCGTTAAGGCTTTTTTCACAAATTACATAGTTTATACCATCAGGAGCAGGGTGTTCCTCAAGATATTTTTTAGTTAAATCATCAACATCACAAAAAAGTATTTGCATAATTATCTCCTTTATATTTTGTCTTGTGTTTTTTTGTAAAGTATTATATTCTTTTTTTTGTATTTTAACAATAGGAAAAATAGAATTATGAAAAAAATATTTTTAA
>JAILLX010000025.1 GCA_024692925.1 bacterium | reverse complement strand
TTGATAATTTTAAGAATTTTTTAGGATGTTACAATGCAATATTCTGATTTAATCTATGAACTAGATAGGCAAAATAATTACAATAAAGAAGAAGGACTACCTTCTTCAGAAAAGTTATTTACTTATTATATAGAAATGCTTAACGGCAGTTTATTTATTGGTAATTACAAAATTGCTTTACAAGGTAGTAATATAGTTATTTTAAATAAAGATGGCAAACCTTGTCATAGGACTTTAAATTTTTCAGAAGCATTAAGTATAGCTAAAACTCTTAACACTAGGTAAGCTTAATTCGCGATAACTAAATAAAACTTAAAAAAATTGCACAGGTTATGAAATTGTTAAGCAGAAATTACGATTTGACAAATATAGAATAATTTGTTATACCTAACCGGATATTTTAAAAGTATGAGAGTTTTGTAAAATGATTTATGAAAGATATTTAAAAGATATAGAATTCAAAAAAATAGATGTTCCTTTTGATAAAATTGATGAAACCATAAAAATATATCAAACATTATATTTTTTAATAGGTATGGAATTTTTGGCAGAAACATCACAAAATGATAAATTATATTATAATGATTTATTAGAAAATATAGAAAAAAAGATAAAAGAATTAGAACAAAGTAAACAAAAACATTTGGCTGATAATCAAAATTTAAAAATATCAAATACAAGATAAAGATGGATATTATTGGCCTTGTGATATTTATGAAACAGGAATAGATCAGTATGAAATTATAGCTAAAACAGGTATATTAGCAAGACGAAGTTGTGGTAGTTTTACCATCAGTGAATTACGTAAGTTAAGAGAAATTGGTAAACTTTTAGAAATTAAAACCAGATAATTATTACAAATTTCTGTAAAGACCTAGTTTATTTAAAATTGAAAAATCCATTTTTTATTTGTTAACATAAAAAATAATATATATAATCGTATTAGGAGTTCGGATAAATGGATATTTATAATGACAATTTTTGGAATGCATTAGATGAGTTAGTAAACTCTTCTGAGATTGTAATCGACAGACCAAAAGGATCAACTCATCCTAGATTTCCAAATTTCATATATCCGGTTGACTATGGTTATTTGAAAGATACTTCCTCTATGGATGGAGCTGGAATTGATGTATGGGTTGGAAGCAATGAGAAAAAAGTCGATGCAATCATGTGTACTGTCGATTTAATGAAACGGGACTCTGAAATTAAAATACTTATTGGATGTACAGAAGAAGAAAAGAAAAAAATTTATGAAACTCATAATAAAACACAATATATGAAAGGCGTTTTGATACGTCGATAAATTTTGAAGTTTGTCAAAGCAAAATCAGAACAAAAATATTATATATTTTAACAAAAAGAAAAACCGGCATCGGCCGGCTTTTTGAATTTGGTGACCCTTAGAAGTATATTTCGCTAACTGACCCACAGGTTATGAAATCGCAGAAAATATACCTCTACAGAGATTTTAGACAATAAAAAATTCTTGGGAAAAACGGAGTGTCTAAAATGTAATTTTTAAGTGGATTTTTTAAATTCTTCCTTTGATACCAACATATATAGATGTATATCCTTTAGATGTCATATTATCTTCTTTTTTGATTGGAAAAGCATAAGATACTGATGCATCTAACATACCATAGCTAAATGATAATTTTGTTCCGGCTCCAGAAAGTTCATTCTTACTATCATCGGAATTAGATTTTACCCATCCATAATCAAAAAATAAACTTGGAGTTATTAACTTTGCCCATAAAGATTCAGTTTTAAATATTTCTGCTAAATTTAGGTTAAAATCATTCCTTACATAAAAACCACTATCTCCACTTACACCATCTTTAAATCCACGAACAGAAGTTTCTCCACCAATATAAACTGTTTCTGAGGAAAGAATTTCATCTTCTGTATATTGTCCATCAAATGCCATAGTGTAGCTTACATATCCTAAATTCCAGTTAGAATACAAATATAACTTATAAGCATCAAATTGTGCCTTTTGTGGATATGTTCCATCATCTTTCTCTACACCCCAAAAGTTTGCTCCATCAACAAAAGATGGTTTTGCAAAAATAATTCCTCTATTAAAATAAATTGTCATAGGTAAAGCATACTCAATGTATGAAACATCTCTACTTGATGAGGCATTTTTGGTTTTTATGTAAGGAATGATTTTAGCTTCAATCTTTCCCAGATGCTTAAAACAGAAAATATTTGGGCAAAGATTGAAG
>JAILLX010000006.1 GCA_024692925.1 bacterium | reverse complement strand
ACTATATTTATATTTATACCATTATCAAAAAGATTCGTAGTAGGATAACGTGTTAAACTTGAATCCGGCGAAGATTTTACATTCAGACCAATTCCAATAATCACACAATTTTCTTCTTTTTCAATTAAAATCCCTGCAATCTTTTGCTTATTAAGGAGAATATCATTCGGCCATTTTATATTTACAATATTATTCAAAGAATCAATTTCTTTTATACTTTCAGCAACAGCCAATGCCGATAAAAAAGAATATTGTGGTAATTTTTTTTCATCATCCAAAGGAAGCAAAATAGAAAAATAAAGATTGCCCTTTGGGCTAATCCATCCTTGTTTTTTTGTAGTACGACCACTTGTTTGTGTATCAGCAACAATAACTTTATTTTTTAAACCATTTTTGCACAAAATTTTTGCATAATTATTTGTGCTATCAATAGTTTCAAAATGAATAAATTCAAAATCTTTTAATTCATAACTCATAATATATTCCTAATCAGACTATATAAATAATACACATAATAAAAGTTAAATCAATTATTAACTTGAATTTTTACATTTTAGCAACTATCTTTTTTCTTATGATTACAAAATTTTTTATTTTAATTATCCGAGGATACCAAGTATTCATATCTCCGCTTTTTGGTGGCAGATACAGATGTCGTTTTTTCCCAAGATGTTCGGATTATTCTATTGAAGTTTTAAAAAATTTTGGTATAGTTAAGGGCAGTTATTTAACAATAAAAAGGATTTTACGCTGTAATCCATTTTGTAATGGTGGATACGATCCCCCTCCTCAAAGGAATAATGAAAGGAAATAAATTATGGAAAAAAATGTCACTCCAAATATGCAAAAACCAAGTTTTTTCAAAACATTTTTGTATGTATTTTTTATCTTTATGCTTTTAAATTTAATATTTGGAAAAAAGAAAGATGAACTTCCTACAATAAATCCAATTTCACTTACAAAAAAGGTTGAAATAAAAAGAAATTTAATCCCTTTTGAAACAGAATCATTAAAGGGTAATTTTAATTCTGTTGGTTTAAGAGTTGATGACATAATTCTTAAAAAATATAAGGAAACTTTGGCAAAAGATTCGCCAAACGTTGAACTTTTAAAATATGTAAAGGATGAAAAAGAAGATAATGAAAAATCATCTTATGTTGAATTTGGTTTACTTCCTGCTGGTGAAAATGAAAACTTTTTACCAACAAATATGACCGAATGGAAGGTAAAATCAAAATCAACCAACAAAGTTGTTTTAGAATGGACTAATTCTCAAAATGTAAAATTTACAAGGGAACTTTCATTTGATGAAAACTATATGTTAACCGTAAATGATGTTGTAGAAAATAACTCTAATACAGATATTGAATTTTTCCCTTATGCCAGAGTTGTAAAATCGCATGATACTTATGCACCTATATCTTCATCACACACAGGTTTTGTTGGATACTTAAACGGAACATTGGAAGAATACAGATACCAAAAAATATCCAGTTCAAGACTTAATGAATTTAATTCAAAGGATGGATGGCTTGGTTTTGGTTCTGATTACTTTATGTCAATTTTAGTTCCTGATGAAAATAATCAAACTTTTACAGCAAGAACTTTGGAACTTGGAGATACTTCTATTCCAACAACAAAAACTTCAAGATATAAACAATACCAAGCAGATTATGTTAGGGATGTTGTAAGTGTTGCCCCAAAATCAAAAACTTCTGTTATTTCACGTGCATATATCGGTGCAAAAGAACCATCAGTAATTGCAAAATATGCAAAAGAGTTTTCTATTCCAAAATTTGATTTAGTTATAGATTATGGTTATTTTTACATACTATCAAAGCCATTTTCTCAAATACTAAAATGGTTCTATGATTTCACAGGCAACTTTGGTATTGCAATAATATTGTTCACTATTTTGATAAGAGCTTTGCTTTTCCCTGTTGCACAAAAATCATTCAAAAGTATGGAAAAAATGAAAAAAATGCAACCTGAAATGAAGCGTATTCAAACCATGTATGCAGGAAATAAACAAATGATGAATATGCAACTTGCTATGCTTTACAAAAAACATGGAATAAATCCACTTTCTGGATGTCTTCCTATGCTTGTGCAAATTCCTGTATTTTTTGCCCTTTATAAATCTTTAGTTATCTCAATTGAAATGAGGCAAGCTCCATTTATTTGGTGGATAAAGGATTTATCTGCTCCTGATCCAACAAGTATATTTAATCTTTTTGGTCTTTTACCATTTACCCCATATTCGTGGTTGCCACATCTTGGTATTTTACCAATACTTATGGGCTTAACAATGTATATCCAACAAAAGATGCAACCAATGGTTTCGACTGATGCCACACAAGCAAAAATGATGAAATTTTTACCATTAATTTTTGTTGTTATGTTTGGTGGTCTCCCAAGTGGTTTGGTTCTTTATTGGACTGTAAATAATATTTTAAGTATTATTCAACAAAAATTTATAAAGTAGGTAATTATGAAGTTAAAAGACTTTTACAAAAACAAACCTGTTTTCATTGGAAGTTTTCCAAATGTTAACCAAATTCCATTTTCCAATTTAAAGGAAATTGCATTTATTGGACGTTCAAATGTTGGAAAATCATCACTTATAAATGCAGTATTCAGTTCCCCTAACCTTGCAAAAACTTCTGCAACACCTGGACGAACCCAACAACTTAATTTTTTCAATATGCAAGATTATTTAATGATTGTTGATTTACCTGGATATGGTTTTGCAAAGGCACCAAAGGAAGTTGTTAAAAATTGGAATGACAACGTAAATACTTACCTCAAAGGAAGATCTCAACTCCGCCGTGTATTTTTACTTATTGATTGCAGACAAGGATTAAAACAGGTTGATTTGGATATGATGGTTATGCTTGATGCTTCTGCTGTGAATTATCAAATAACCCTTACAAAATTGGATAAGGTTTCACCATCCGATGCACAAAAGGTAAAATCAGAAATAGAAGCAATATACAAAAATCACCCTGCAATGCACCCCGTAATTCTTTCGACAAGTAGTGAAAAAGCTATTGGTTTAGACGAAATTCGTGGTGAAATTTTTGATTTAATAAAATAAAACTTACATATCATACTGTTTTTATGGTATTTTTTACCATTTTATTCTTTATATACAAAAGTACTTGACAAAATAAATTATTTGTTGTAATTTATGTCTAAATTGAAATAAAAAACAGGGGATAAAAATGAAAAATACTGTTAAAAGTTTAGTTTTAATCTGGCTTACAACTTTTGCAATGCCTGTATTTGCATCTGATTATTATATGTCAAAGGATGGCATTGAAAAAATGTATCTTTCAAAAAATAATTCAAAAAAATCAGAAACCGAAGACAAAGAATATAAATA
>JAILLX010000095.1 GCA_024692925.1 bacterium | reverse complement strand
TCATTTGAAGCATCAACTGCTGGATTGAAATAGAATTGTAAATCCGGAGTAATAGTCATCCAATTTTCAATTCCCCATGCCCAATAAGTTTCTATCACAGTTTCATAATTTCTTGTGTTTTCTTCACCTATAACATCAATATTTGCTTTATTAACTGCAATAGCTGTTCCTATTTGATCAAGTTCATTTCTGCCCAAAGGATTATTTATAACTCCACCCAAGACATAAGATTGTTTTATTTCAGATGGAGAATTGCTTGCTCCATTTATTCTTCCGAATACAGCAATTTTATCATTTATAGCTTGTTCCATATTTATTGACCAACCATTTGAAGTTCCTGGTTGTTCATCTACACCTGGTTGATTATAAAATAATACAGAATATTGCCCCATCCCCATATTTTTTATCATAGGGGTGTAAGATACAGATGCAAAACTTGTATATTCTCCTTTACCAAAATCTGATGAACTTATAGACGTTCCTGACACATTATTTGCATCCTGCATACCAATATTTATTTGCCATTCTGGATTTATTGTAAATGTAGCATACATACCTAAACTTGCGACAGGATAAGTAGAACTTGCATTTTGAGAAAGTGCGTAATTTACAAAATTAATCTGTTGGTTTGAGTTATATGATGTTCCATCAAAATTATACATTGGGAATTGACCAATTGTTATTGCAAGCCAATCCATACTTCCCCAAAATTGCTGAGTATAACTTAATTCATCAAAAGAATTTGATTTTGTTGTATAATCATTTATTGATGATAAAACCCCTATTCTATCAGTTATATCTTGACCATCCGTTGAATTCCAATAACGTGTTGGAGTATATGAGGCATTAATAGTTCCTGAACCATATTCATTATTAAATAATTGCCATGATATACTTGGATATGCTTGGAATTGTAAAGCCGTTCCTTTACCATTTGGAGCTCCTCGCTGAGCTAAAACAGATAAATCTAAAGTATATGAAAAACCTGTTTCATTTTGAAGATTATTTTTCCAATTTGTATAAGCATCATACCATGGATGAGTTGGTGCAGTAGCTCTTACCTGTGCTTTTCCTTTATGTGATGCAGAAGTCATAGGATTTACTGATTCAACGACTTCTTCTTCGATACCAACCATATATTCTTCGGCAAGTACTTTTGAAGAAAATACAGACATTGCAACCAAAGTTAATAATAGTTTTTCTTTTATATTTTTCATAAGTTTTCTCCTTTCAAAGTGGAAGAAAATACTTCCACTTTTATACATTTATTATTCCTCTAATAAAGCAATATAATGCAACAACACTAACTATAATTATTGTTGCAACAAGATATTTTTCCCGTTTTGAAAAAACTGAGTCATTGAAAGATAATTCTTCCTTTGCCCAAACATAAAATGGAATACCAAGAGCAATAAATATTATAGCCATCAAAAGATAACTTAATCCAGCAGCATATATAAGCCATAATGCATATATTGCTCCAATAATAGAAGTTATCAATGCTTGAGCTCTACCAACTCCTTTTGTATTATCAAATTCTCCATCTTCGCAAATTTTCCAAAGATAACATGTTGAAATAAGATATGCTGGTAAAACCATAACTCCTGTAATACTTAACATTGTGTTCCAAGCATTGTTTGCAAAGTAAACAAGAAACATTGCTATTTGCATAACTGAACTTGTCACCCAAAGAGAAACACTTGGAGAATCATATTCATTATTTTTTGCAAAAACTTTTGGGAATGTTCCATTCTTTGCCATAGCAAAAGGCATTTCTGCAACAATCATTGTCCATGCAAGCCAACTAGCAAGCACTGCTATAATCAAACCAATATTCATAAGCCATGCACCCCATGGTCCAACAACTTTTCTTAAAATACCCGCTGTAGATGGATTTGCAATTTGTGAAAGTTCTGCCTGACTTAAGAAACCAAAAGGAACTACTGATAATAAAACATAAATTACTAAACAACCAAGAAAACCTAAAAGTGTTGCTTTTGAAACATCTTCTTGACTTTTTGCTTTATCTGATAAGACAACGGCACCTTCTATACCAATAAATGCCCACAAAGTCACAAGCATAGTGCTTTTTATTTGTGATGAAAGAGAGCCTAATCCTTTTATATTACCAATAATTCCTTCACCCCAAAAATCAAAATCAAATGTATCAAGTTTAAACACAAAAAGTAAAATTAAGATAAACAAAAATAATGGTACTATTTTAAATACTGTTGCAATTAAATTTATAAGTGTTGCTTGTTTTACACCTTTTAAAACAAGAAAATTGAATCCCCATATTAAAATAGATCCTCCGATAATTGATGCTAAATTATTTCCTCCGGTAAAAACTCCTGGGAAAAAATAATTAAGGGCATCCATTGTAATAACGGCATATCCAACATTACCAAAAATTTGACAAAGCCAATAACTCCAACCAATATTAAATCCCATATATCCACCAAATCCTTCGTGTGCATACATATAAATTCCAGATGTAAGTTTTGGTTTTACCGTTGATAAAATACGAAATGTATTTGCAATAAAATACATTCCAAAACCTGTGATTATCCATGCAAGAATTACTGCTCCGACAGATGCATCTTGAGCCATATTTTGTGGAAGGCTATAAATTCCGCCACCTATCATAGAACTTACAACAATACCGGCTAAACCTAAAACACCAAGCATTGTTTTTGATGATTTCTTTTTAAACATATTCTTTTTCCTCCTTTAAAATTTGGGGGAAAATTCCCCCGTATATTTAGTATGATTGTTTTGGTGTTGCAGGATTAGCATATTCAAAATTCAAAAATCCCAATGCTGTTAAACAATAACCAAAATTCTGAGTTATATTTAAATAATTGTGATAGAATTGAAATTCACTATGCTTATCAACATTTCGAAGCATTAATTCATGATTAAGTGATTTTGTAAGCCACATTTCAGCATGAGCTTTTGCAATTTCATCTGTGATATAAGTATCAAAATATTCAACATATTCTGCGGCCCAACCACCGATAAAATTACCTTGTTTATCCTTACCCCAAACAATACCAACACCAGTTGCAATTGCTTTGTGTTCTTCTTTTTTTGCACCGTTTCCAGCCATAATAACTTCTAAAACTGCACCATGTTTAAACTGGTCTTGGACCTGTTCTACTGGAACAATATTATTGAAAAGTTCAGGTGGTAAAACAGATGTATATGGAATAACATTAAAGTTTTCTATTTTTGCCTGAAGTAAAGCACTATCATAACAAAAAGTTTCAAATGGTTGTGGTGGAATTCCATCATCTGCCTGACCTGCTCCTCCTGTATGAAATGCTAAAGTTGGATAACGTGTTCCTGTTGTCATTTATTTCTCCTTTCATTATTTATATTATTTAATAGAAATAGAATTTTATAATTCTACAACTGTGATTAGAATATTAGAGAATCAGAGAAAGAGCAATGATATTAAATTCCTTTGAATTTTTTACTTTT
>JAILLX010000091.1 GCA_024692925.1 bacterium | reverse complement strand
GTAAAAGTTTTTTTGGTAATTATGTTTAGGGTATAAAGTAGATGAAAGAAACCTAAGTTTAAAATTTTAAAAACAGGAATTACTATTTTTTCTAATATAAAATCACTTATTCTGAATAACCATACTGTTGTAAAAATAACCCATGTGGAAACAAAAAAACCTTCGATACATATTTTCGATGAGTAAGATATTTTATAATCGTATAAGTATTTTGATAATGGTGTGTTGTAAATGTATATGTAAACAAAACGATAAAAAATTACAGATGAACAAATTGCAAGTAAGAATAAAAACCTAAGTGAGAAGAGGGGTTGGCTTGTTGGAATGACATCGGTATTTGTTAAAAATCTTCGCCATTTTCGAGCAAGCATTAACCCTCTCTTTCGTTTGTTTAATTTTTATTTTTAGGAGTCAAATCTAATTTTATATGTAATTCCTTTAATTGTTTTTCATCAACAACTGATGGTGCACCCATCATTAAATCTTCACCCTTTCCATTGATTGGGAAAAGAATTACTTCACGAAGGTTTGGTTCGTTGGCAAGAAGCATAACAATTCTATCTATACCAATACCCATACCAGCGTGTGGTGGAACACCGTATTTGAATGCAGTCATAAGTCCACTGAAACGTTCAGCAACAGTTTGACGAGTATAACCAACATTTTCAAATGCCTTTACCATTGTTTCAATATCGTAATTTCTTACGGCACCACTTCCCATTTCATAGCCATTACATACTATATCAAATTGATGTGCCTTTATTGAAAGTAAATCATCGGATTGAAGAGCTTCTAAACCACCTTGTGGCATAGAGAATGGGTTGTGACCAAAATCAATTTTTCCAGTAGCATCATCCAATTCATAGAATGGGAAATCTACTATGAAAGCAAACTTAAATACATTTTGTTCAATTAAGTTCAAGTCAGTACCTATCTTTGTTCTTGTTAATCCGGCAAATTTTTGAGCAGGAGCGAGTTTTTCACATACAAAGAAAACACTGTCCCCATTTTCAATTTTGCAAATTTCTTTAATCATTTTGATTCTATCAGCATCAAGATTTTTTGCAATAGGACCTTTTTCTTCGCCATTTTCATCAAATACGATATAGCCAAGACCTTTTGCCTTGTTTTCCCTTGCCCAATCATTTAAACCATCAAACCATGAACGAGGTTTTGATGAAGTTTTTGGCGCACGGATAGCTTTTACAACTGCACCTTTTTCAATGTTTGATGCAAAGATTGTAAAGTTTGAACCACGGAATGCTTCGGTTACATCTTCGATAATCAATGGATTTCTTAAATCAGGTTTATCAGAACCATATTTTTCCATTGCTTCTTTGAATGGAATTGTCACCCAATCATAAAGTTTTCTTCCGTTTGCAAATTTCGAGAATGTAGCATCAACAACACCCTTTGCAACTTCGAAAACATCTTCTTGGGTTGCGAATGACATTTCAAAATCAAGTTGATAGAATTCCAAAACACGGTCAGCACGAGTATCTTCATCACGGAAACATGGTGCAACCTGAAAATATTTATCAAATCCGGCAACCATTGCAAGCTGTTTGAATTGTTGTGGTGCCTGTGGAAGTGCATAGAATTTTCCTTCGTGAACACGGGATGGAACCAAGAAATCTCTTGCTCCTTCTGGTGATGAGGCAGTAAGGATAGGGGTTTGAAGTTCGTTAAAATTCTTTTCCCACATATAATCACGCATTGCCTTAATAATTTTTGAACGAAGTGAAATTGTGTTTTGAAGTTTTTGTCTTCTTAAATCAATATATCTGTATTTCAAACGCAAATCTTCTGGGAATTGTTCATCACTTGCAACTAAAACAGGAAGAACATCGGCTTCGGAAATAACATTTAATTCTTCGACCTTTAATTCAACCTTTCCCGATGGAATATTTTCATTTATTGTTTCAGGACTTCTTGCAATAATTTCACCAACAACAGTGATAACACTTTCAATTCTTAAGTGTTCAAGTTTTGGAAAGTCAGGATGTTCCATGTCAATAACACATTGTGTTAAGCCGTAATGATCACGAAGATCAACGAATACAAGACCGCCATGGTCACGTTTAGAGTTAATCCAACCGGATAATTTTACTTTTTTACCAATGAAACTTTCGTTAATTTCACCACAAGTATTTGTTCTGTATTTATGCATTTTTTAATCCTTTATATTATAAGTTTTTGTAATATAATATATCTTTTGAATAATAAGTCAAAGAGTTTTTATTAGAAAAACTATCTTTCCCATTGTCTACGGAATGCACTGATTGCATAATTTTTAACAAGTGTAGATGGATTTTCGATTTTATAAAT
>JAILLX010000084.1 GCA_024692925.1 bacterium | reverse complement strand
GGCTTTGTGTTTCTTCTAATAATAATAGAACTTATTATAATATTCTATTATTATATAATCAAGAACAAAATGAGAAAAAATGCAAAAATTTTATTATAATTAGATTTTAGAGATGGGTTGTGAGTGCTTAATGATTTCTTTTTACGAATTATTTTTAGGGGGTAAATTTTTGATAAGTAATGAAAAAACCGTCCTTGCGGACGGCTTTCGGTTTATTATCTTGATAATGGGATTTCTAAAAGAATACCTTTATCCCTTAATTTTACTAATTCATTGATGCTGTAACGACCGAGGTTTTCTCGTGTTAATAAACCTGTTTTTACAACAATTTCGTAAATATCAATTCCTGTTTCATAGATATCACAAGGGTGAATATATCCTTTTGTATCTTTTATTTCATATTTACATCTCATTTTATAACCCTTTTTATTGATTGTATGACAGAAAAAAATGGTGCGCCGTAGGGGAGTCGAACCTCTAACCTTCTGATCCGTAGTCAGATACTCTATCCAATTGAGCTAACGGCGCAAATCGAAATATGTAAAGGATTATACTCTTTAAAATCAAAATTTCAACAAAAATCTTTTTTATTGTAAATATTTTTAATGGGCATCGGTCCAGTTGTTGGCAACTCCGATTTCTACAATAAGAGGTATTGAAAGTTTTACAATATTTTCCATTGTAGGTTTTATGATTTCTTTTGCCTTTTTAATTAAATCTTCACGAACTTCGAACACCAATTCATCGTGTACTTGTAAAAGCATACGAATTTCATTTTCAAGGTTTTGCTCCTTTAAAATTTTACGAATTTTTATCATTGCCTTTTTCAAAATATCAGCACCGGTTCCTTGCATAGGGGCATTGATTGCAGCACGCTCAGCGTATGCTTTTAGTCGAGGATTGTTGATATTTGAAATGAAAAGTTTTCTGCCATCCTTTGTTTCGACATATCCGTTTTGATGTGCAAATGATTTTGCCTTTTCCATATAGTTTAAGATTTCAGGATAAATTTTGAAATAGTTATCAATATATTCTTTCGCTTCACCCTGTGGAATATCAAGTTGTTTTGCAAGACCAAATGCAGAAATCCCATAAATTATGCCAAAATTTATTGCTTTTGCTTTTCGTCTTATGTCTGGTGTCATTTGTTCCTCTGGAATACCAAAAATTTGAGAAGCAGTGCGAGTGTGAATGTCGACACCGTCCAAAAATGCCTGTTCCAAATTTTTTACATGTGCAAGAGATGCCATAAGACGTAATTCTATCTGTGAATAGTCAGCAGATAAAAGTTTGTATCCATCCTTTGCAATGAATGCGGAACGAATATCTTTTCCAAGGTCGGAACGAACGGGAATGTTTTGGAGGTTTGGGTCATTTGATGAAAGACGACCTGTTGATGTGCCACATTGAAAATAGTTTGTATGTACACGGTTATCCCTTGGTAAAACCTGTTCAACAAGTGCATCTGCATAAGTACTTTTTAATTTTGAAAGTTCCCTGTATTTTAAAACTTTGTCAGCAATTTCGAAACCTTGATATGAAAGTTGTTTTAAAATTTCCACATCGGTTGAGTATGTTTTTTTATTTTTTTCAGGGTATGGAATTGCCATTTTTTCAAATAATACTTCAGCCAATTGTTTTGGTGAAAGGATGTTAAATTCTGTTCCTGCTAATTTATAAATTTCGGTTGCAAGGTTTGATAAAATTTCTTCAAAATTTTTACTTAAAGATTTAAGTTTTTCTGTATCAACACAAATTCCAAATTCTTCCATTTCGAAAAGGTTATAAATTAATGGCAAGTCCATTTCGGAATAAATTTTTTTACAATTTTCCTTTTCCAATCTTTGGCAAAATGTGTGATAAAGACGTAATGTTATATCTGCATCTTCGGCGGCATAATCAAGTGCTTTGTCAAAAGGAACTTCTGCAAATGTAATTTGTGCCTTTCCTGTACCACAAACATCTGTGTAATGTATCGTTGTATAGCCAAGATGTATGTTTGCCAACTCATCCATATTATGAAGATTTTTTGAACTATCCAGAACATAACTCATTACCATAGTATCTTCGACAGGGTATACATTTATTCCAAGTTGTTTGAATATGTGCATATCATACTTTATATTGTGTCCGATTTTTTTAATTTTTGGATTTTCAAGAAGTGGCTTTATGTACTTTACAATTTCATCAACAGGGATTTGATTTTCCTGTAAAACATCTTGACCATCGTTGAATAAATCCGCACCATCAAAAACCTTTTTTATATGATGTATAGGAATATAACAAGCATCACCTTCATCAGTGGCAATACTCATACCAACGATATTTGCACTTAGACTGTTAAGTCCAGTTGTTTCAGTATCAACGGCGAATTCACCTTTTTCTTCACACTTTTTTATCCATTTTTCAAGTGTTGGTATATCACGAACAAGTTCGTAATGTTTTTCAATTTGTTTTTTTATTGGAGTGTTTTTGATTTCAGATACTTCTTCAATAACAGGAGCATTTTCATCAAAAATTTTATTTACATTATCAATAAAATTATTTGCCTTTGTTATCAAAGATTTGAATTCCATTTCTTCTAAAAATTTCATAACTCTATCTTTTTCAACTGGGCAATTTACTATTGATGATAAGGAAAATTCAACAGGCACATCACGTTTTAGTGTTGCAAGTTGTTTTGAAATTTTTGCATTTTCTGCACCATCAATAATCATTTGACGGCGTTTATCTTGTTTAATATTTTTTGCATTTGCAATAAGGTTTTCAATGGTGCCATATTTATTGATAAGTTCGGATGCGGTTTTGGGACCAATGCCACGAACACCTGGAATGTTATCAACACTGTCACCGATTAGGGCTTGGACTTCGACAACTTTGGATGGTTCAACACCAAATTTTTGAAGTACGGTTTCTTCATCAATATCCTTATTTTTTAATGGATCGTGTATGCGAATATTTGGTGTCATAAGTTGCATTAAATCCTTATCTGAGGAATAAATTACAACCTTATCTCCATTTGCTTCGGCTTGGGTTGCATAGGTTGCAATTAGGTCATCAGCCTCGAAATTTGCCTGTTCAATGGATGCAATATTGAATGCTTCAACAGCCTTTCGGATATATGCAAATTGTGGGATAAGTTCCTCTGGGGTTTCGGAACGATTAGCCTTGTATTCGGGATAAATTTTGTTTCGAAAATTTTTTCTGGCTTTATCAAAAATAACGGCAATTATTTCGTTTGGATTATGTCTTTCGTTTAAAAGTTTTAAAAGCATATTACAAAAACCATACACTGCTCCGACAGGTAAATTATCACTTCGCGAAATAGGTGGTAAGGCATAAAATGCCCTGAAAATATAACCTGAACCATCGACAAGAATGTATTTTTTTTGCATAATTTCCCTCCGTAATTATTTTTTGAATTCAAGTCCAATGTCGGTGAAAAATTCTGGTGTATCACGCCAATTTTCCTTTACCTTTACGAAAAGGAAAAGATTTACTTTTTGTCCGACAATTAGTGCCATTTCTTCCCTTGCTTTTGTGCCAATAGATTTAAGTTTTGATCCTTTGGCTCCTATTATAATAGATTTGTGATTTTCGGAACTGGTATAAATAGTTTGACGTACAGTTAATGAATTATTTCCTTCTTCTATTCTATCAGTTTTTATTGATATAGCATAAGGAAGTTCTTGATGTAAAAGTTCGTAAACTTTTTCCCTTGTGATTTCAGAAAGACGAAGTTCCAATGGAAGATCGCTTTTTATATCACTGTCAAAATAAAATGGAGATTGTGGCATTTGATTTTTTACCCAATCGATTAATTCGTTTACGCCATCATTTTGAAGTGCAGAAATCATAAATACTTCTTTAAATAAATCAGGGGCAATTTCCATAATTTTTGAGGTGAGTTTTAAAAGTTCATCTTTTTCAAGAAGATCAACCTTGTTAAGGCAAAGTGCAATAGGCGTTTGAACAGTCCTTAACTTTTTAACAATATTGTTGAATGTGTCGGTGATACCTTTGTGTGCATCAAGTAAAAATATAATACAATCGCTATCGTTCATTGCTGACCATGCGGAAGACACCATTGCCCTGTCAAACTTTCCTTTTGGATTAAAAATTCCGGGGGTATCAATAAATATCATTTGTGTATCACCGTCGGTTTTTATACCACGAATTTGATTTCTTGTGGTTTGAACTTTATGCGAAGTAATAGATACTTTTGTCGCAAGTATTGTATTTAATAAAGTCGATTTTCCACTGTTTGTGGCACCGATAAGTGCAACAAATCCGCATTTAGTTTTGTTGTAATCTTTGTCTTCTTGCATTTTCACGCTCTCTTTCTTTTTCATCTTCTATTCTAACTTCTTCGGCACAGATGGCAGCATGTTCTTGGATTTGATTCAAAAGTCCGTATTCTTCCCATTTATTAAGAATTATAAATCTTCCACGGCATGCCATAAGTTTATTATATTCGGTTATAAATTTTCGTTTGTTTATGCGGAAAACTTTATCAAAATTTGCAATGGAAACAGCCAAGGCAACTTCATCAAGATTTTTGTAAAAATTTTCAGCACAAATTCGGAAATATCTCATAATTCGGAATGGATCACGTTCAACACTATCCAGTGGATTTCCGATATATTTTACAACACCATTTTTTAAATCTTCCATCCCGTTGAATGGGTCAAAAACTTCACCTGATTTATTTACATATATTGCGTTTATGGTAAAGTCACGACGGTGTGCATCAATGTTCAAATCTTCAACAAATGTGACTTGTGGATATCTTGAGATGAACTTTTTTTTCTTTTTTATAATTCTTTCGTACTTATCCTGACGAAAGGTTGTAATTTCAAATCGTTCGTTTGCGAAAAATGATCTGACGGTACCGTACTTTATCCCTGGTCCATCGTGGCGAAGGTTGTTTTCTTCGAACATTTCCATCATTTTTTCAGGAAGCATGGTTGTTGCCAAATCAATATCAGAAATAGGATTATCCAAAACAGAATCCCTTACGGCGCCACCAACGACATAAAGTTCTTCGCCGTATCTTTCAAACAAAAGAAATAGTTTTTTTAAATACTTATTTTTTAAAAATGTAAATTTCATTTTAAACCCTTGCATCTTTTTTGATTTTAGTATAACATACAAAAATAATATTAAAGGAATTTTTTTGTTAAAGTTAAAATTAAAATCGTTAATCCTTATTTTATGCGGAAACCTTTTGTTTTCGCAAGAAGTTTTTTCTGCAAAAAATGATAAACGTAGTTTGGCAAGGATAAATAAGGAGATTGAAGATAAGAAAAAGGCTACGGCAAAGCTGGAAAAGGAACAAAAAAAATTATCTGAGGAAATAAAGCAAACTCAGAAAAAAATGGTCGAAATTGCGAATAATGTTAAGCAGTATGAACGTACTTTGTCTGGGTATGACAAACAGCTTTCGGATCTTCAGTGGAAGGAATATCTTCTAAATAGGAAAATTGAGGAAAATAATGCTGATTTAATAAAAATCATTGCTGTTTTTGAAAATATTTCACAGGTTCCAAAGGGATATTTGTTTATTTCCCCATCACGAATTGATACAGTATTTCAAAGTTCAATACTTCTTAGAAGTTTGGTTGATGAACTTAATCGTTCGACCAAAAACTATAGGCAAGATTTAGAGGAATTGATAAAAACAAAGGATGAAATTACTGTGGCAAAAGTTTCTATTCATACTATCACGAAAAAGGTGAAGGGGGAAAAGGATAAAATTGCTGATTTAATCAAAACAAAAAAATCAACCCAGAAAAAATTGACTTCGGAGCAAGAAAAAAATAAGCGTGAGATTAAACGATTGGTTGCAGAATCAAAAACTATTGAAGAATTTATTAAAAAGGCGGAAAAATTAAGAAAAGAGCGTGAAAGAAAGGCAAAACAAACAAAAATTTCTTCTACTATTATTAGAAAAGCAACTGGAACTGCACCTTTGCCGGTAAGTGGTAATATTACAACATATTTTGGTGAACGAACAAAAAGTGGTGTTACATCAAAGGGTGTGTATATAAAACCTCGTTCTAATTCACAGGTTATTTCGCCGAATGATGCGGATGTTGTTTTTGCAGGAAGTTTTTATGGGTTTAAAAATTTGCTTATTTTACATTCTCATGATGATTATTATATTATCCTTGGTGGAATGAAGGAAATTTTTGCCGAAGAAGGACAAAATCTTCTTTCTGGTGAACCAATCGGTGAAATGGGTGATTCCGAACTTTATATTGAAATAAGGGATAAGGAAACGCCGATAAATCCTTTGAAATACTTTAAATTATAGGAGTTTTTATGGATAATCATTTTATGTTTTTGTTTACTATTAAAAGTCTGGGATGGAAAAATTATGTTATTGTATCAGTAGTTGTTGCAATTTTGTACATTTTGGTTTTTAATTATATGAAATAAAGGAGATTACTATGGCTAAAAAAAATTCTTCGTTTGCAAAATTATTTACAACTTTGGCATTTGTGTTTTTTGTTGCTTCTGTTGTATCGTATGAAATTTCATCATCAAACTTTAGTGGTGCGGCATCAAAACCTGTTTCAAAATCGGATAAAAAAGATGATGATGTTTATAAAATGTTGGAACTTTTTGGAAAGGCTTTTGAAATTACAAAGGACAGGTATGTTGACGAAGTTGAAAACAAAAAACTTATAGAAGGGGCAATTGATGGTATGCTTTCGAAACTTGATCCTCATTCTAGTTTTTTGAACGAAGAAGATTTTAATTCTATGAATGAACAAACATCTGGTTCGTTTGGTGGTCTTGGTATTGAGGTCACAATGGATAAGGGTGTAATTAAGGTTATTTCTCCGTTGGATGATAGCCCTGCGTTTAAAGCTGGGGTTGAGGCAGGGGATTTGATTACTCATATTGATGATGTTCAAGTTCAAGGTTTATCATTACAGGAAGCAATTAAGCGTATGAAAGGTAAACCTGGGACAAAAGTAAAACTTAAAATCTTCCGTGAAAATTCGGAACCTCTTGATATAGTTGTGACCCGTGATATTATCAGAACCGAACCTGTGAAGTCAAAGGTAAAGGCTGATGGAAATGTTGGATATATTCGTCTTTCAACATTTAATGAAAATTCTTATGATGATATGGCAAAGGCAATTAAGAAAATTAAATCTGATAATCCAAAGGTTTTGGGGTTTGTATTGGATTTAAGAAATAATACAGGTGGACTTCTTGACCAAGCAGTTAAAATTTCCGATGCCTTTTTAAGTGAAGGTGAGATTGTTTCGATTATGTCGCGTCAGGAAAATGCAAGTCGTGTTTTCTTTGCTTCAGAGGGGGATATTTTGGATAATAAACCTTTGGTTGTGATTATAAATGGTGCATCGGCATCGGCTGCGGAAATTGTTGCTGGTGCATTGCAAGATCACAGACGTGCAGTTTTGATTGGAACAAAATCGTATGGAAAGGGATCAGTTCAAACACTTATTCCTCTTGGTGATACGGCACTTAAAATTACAACAGCAAGATATTATACCCCAAGTGGTCGTTCAATTCAGGCGGATGGTATTGAACCTGATATTGAAGTAAATCGTGCAAAAATAGAAGAAGTAAAAGAAGACAGAATGTTTTCAGAGGAAACTTTGACTAATGCCCTTAAAAATGACACAAAGGAAAAATCTTCTGTGAAAAAGGATGCAAAAGCTGAACGTGAAAAGGCAGAAGAAGATCGTGATAAAAATGATTATCAACTTAATCGTGCGATTGATATGGTAAAGGCTTTGGCAGTGTATGGTGAAAGATTTGTGGAAAAACCAGTAAAGAAAAACATACAAAAAACTGTATCGGCAAAAACACAAACAAATGTTTCGAAACCTGCTGTGAAAAAGGCAAAGTAATATGAAAGATACATTATGTCTTTATGTCGGATATGACAAGTTTGGCAAGGTTGATGACTATGTTGTTGATGCAGTGAAACGATATTCCAAATTTTGTGATGTGTATTATTTAGCAGATTGTGATTTGGACAAATCGGGGGGGGTGTCTAGACTTAAAAGTTATACAAAGTTTGCGGATGCCTATCGCCATGGAAAGTATGATTTTGGTTCGTGGTCCGAACTTTTTAAAAAAATAGGTTGGAAGAATGTCGAAAAATACAAACGACTTATTCTTGTGAATGACTCTTGTTATGGTCCGTTTTATGATATTGAAAAACTTTGCACAACAGATTTTGATAAAAGTCCGTATGATTTTTACGGCTATACTATGAATAAAAATAAAAGTAAAAGAAAGCGTCATATTCAATCTTTTTTCTTTATTTTGAAACATAATGTTTTTTCGAATAAGGAGTTTCAGAAATTCTTTGATAATGTGAAACATTTGGATTCAAAAAATGAGATAATTACAAGATACGAAAATGGTTTATCTCAGCTCCTTATTAATCAAGGGTTTAAGTATGGAAAGTTTATAAAAAAATCGACTGCGTATTACCCAAAAAAAATTATGAAACAAAATGGATTTTTGCTTAAAACTTCATTTTTTTACAAGGTGCCAACTTGATGAAAGTTTGCTTTGTTTTAAAAATTTTCAAGGTCAATATCCTGATTATGATGTGAACCTTATTATAAATCATGCTGGGCGGTATGGTGTAAATATTGATGATGTGATACGAAAATCAATTTTGATTGTCCGTAATTATAAAAGTTTTGCTGATGTTAAATTCTTGCTTGGAAAATACAAAATATTTTCACCGATTGTTTATTTGATTTTGAATGGTGAAATGCTTAGTTTTAAACTTTTAAAAATTTTTGTTTTCAAGCCTTATAAGTCTTTGAGAAAAAAATTCAAGCGCTTGTTTTAATTTTCTGTCATATTGAAACTTGTATCAATAAGTTTATAAATTTTTTTATCTTCGACACTACCATTTAATGCTATGGTTATCCAATGTTTTTTATTCATGTGGTATGCAGGGTATATTTTTTCATTTGAGGAGAGAATAAAATCGATAAATTCAGGAGAATTTTTAAGATTTATTATATCAATTTTTTCTTTGCTATTAATACCTATTTTGTTAGCAGATATTTCCATAATTATACCATACCATTTTTTAGATTTTGAGTGTCGTAATACTTCGTTTTTAGGGAAGGTAATCCACGGTTTTTCGGATATGGTTCCATATTCTTTATTTACATATTTTAAAATATCTTTTCTTGTAAGCATTATATTTTTAGTTTTTCGAATTCTTTTTTAGTTAAATCTATTGCATTTGGATTTGGTTCCATAAGCGATGTTAACAAATCGCATGGTATGAAACCGTTTGCTTCACGAAAATCCATAAGGTTTGCATTTTTGCCGATGACTTCGACCCATGATGTCTTTTTCAAAATATTTTCAGGAACATTTGAAACATCAATTATTGTGTTGTTCATCGATATAATACCAACGACTTTGCATTTATATTTACCGTCAATAGTCATATATGATGAGGCAAAATTTGCACCACTTTTAAGTTTGGCACGAAGTTTGTCTTTCCATTTATTTGTATGACTAAGGCTTCGTGAATATCCATCCTTATAACCAATATTTATTATGGCGACTTTCATATTTTTAGGAGCCTTATATCCGCCGAAATATCCGATGGTTTCTCCCTTTGCAACATCACGTATTTGAAGGATTTTTGCATATACGGAAATTACAGGTTTCATTTCTCGGAGTACACCATAAATTCCGTATCCGACACGTAAAAGGTCAAAGTGATAATCGGATGGTAAACGGAAACTTCCACCTGTTGCGGAAAGACTGCAATTCCTTGTTGGAAGAAGAGAGGTCATTTCCTTAAATCTGGAAAGTTGTATTGTATTTGCAATATTTGTTTTTGTGTAGGAACTGTGGAGGTGGCTTAGGTAAAGTACAACCTTTAGATTAGATGTGTATTTTTCAAAATTTTGTGAAAGTGTTTTTACTTCGGTCAAAGAAAGTCCGGTACGGTTCATTCCTGTATCAAAATGGATACCTATTTTGGGCTTTTGTTTTTGTCCCTTTGCCTTTTGATTAAAATATTCGATTTGTTCAAGGCTTACACATACAGGAATAATTTTATTTTTTATGAAAGTTTCAGCCTGATTATTTTGTACGCCGGCAAAGACAAAAATATTTGCATTTTTATTTTCAAGCAAGCGTTTGATTTTTATTGCTTCGATAATATCCTGGGTAAAAAAATCAGATATTTTGTACTTTTCAAATACAGGGATTGTTCGTTCAATTCCAAGACCATAGGAATTTGCCTTTAAAACTATACCAAGTTTTGTTTTACTGTTTTTTAATGTTTGTTCGATGTTGTAAGCCAAAGCTTTTTCATCAAATACACGAATCACATCATAATTTTCAAAATTTTTCATTTTTATTCCCTTTTTTACCAGATTTATTTTACATTTTTTACTTTTAATATACAAGTAAAAGTTTCTATTGATTAGTTGCTTTTTTTCTTATAGAATACTTAGAATGTTAAAAATAAAAGGAAAGAATAAATGCAACTTTCAAAAATATTGGAAAATATTTCGTATGAAATAAAAAATAAAAATTTAGATTTAGATATAAAAGCTATTGAAAATAATTCATCAAAGGTTTCAGATGGTGCTTTGTTTATTGCAATAAAGGGAACCAAAGTTAATGGGGCTGATTTCATTGATGATGCAATCAAAAGTGGGGCTGTTGCAATTTTAACTGATATGGAAAATATGGAATATATTAAGACGGAAAATTATAAAAATATTCCATTTATCTTTGTTGAAAATATTCGTTTAGTTGAATCTGTTGTTGCAAGTAGATTTTTCCCAAATCAACCAAATTTTGTTTGTGCAGTGACAGGAACAAATGGAAAAAGTTCAGTTGTTAATTTTATTCGTCAGATGTGGGAGTTTGTTAATATAAATTCTGCATCAATTGGAACTGTTGGTATTCATACATCAAATGGTGTTGGTGGAAAAACTTTGACTACACCAGATGCAATTGATTTACATAAAAATTTGGATAGTCTTGCTTTGTCGGATGTTAAGAATGTTGCAATTGAAACTTCAAGTCATGGTATTGAACAGCATCGTGCTGATAGTGTGAAAATAAAGACTGCGGGCTTTACAAATATTTCGAATGACCATCTTGATTATCATAAAACTGTGGATGAATATTTTAATGCAAAGCTTCGTTTGTTTTCGGAACTTCTTGATGCAAAGGGAACTGCGGTTGTGAATATTGATGATGAACGTGGTCAAAGTGTTGTCGATGTTTGTAAATCACGTGGTATAAAAACAATTACCTATGGTGAAAAAAATGATGCTGATATAAAACTTGAAAAGTATGATATTGTTGATGATAAGCAAATTGTTAAAATATCAGTTTTTGGTAAAAGTTATGATATGACTTTGAATTTGGTGACAAAGTTTCAAATTTTTAATTTTATGTGTGCCCTTGGGATGTTTATATCTTCGTATGATGATTGGGAAAAAGTTCTTCCTTTTATTTCAGAAATTAAAAATGAAAAGGGACGTATTGAATATGTTGCAACTACACCAAATGGTGCAAAAATTTATGTGGATTTTGGTCATAATGGTGATGGACTTAAAAAACTTTTGACTGAGTTCAGACCTTATGTAAAACATAATCTTATCTGTATTGCAGGTTGCAGTGGTGATAGACCGGAAATTCGACGTATTGAAATGGGTAAGGTTTTAAATCAATATGCTGATACTGTGATTATTGTTGATGATAATCCAAGAACTGAAAATCCAGAAAATATTCGAAAAACTTTGCTTTCGTATTGTCCAAAGGCAAGGTGTATTCCAAACAGATATGATGCAATAAACGAAGTTATTGATACATCCAGAGATTGGGATTCAATCATAATTTGTGGTACTATGTATGAAAAAGATAAAGAGTTTATTCGCAATAAATTGGCTTTGCCAACGAAACCATTAAATCAACTTTTGAAAGATGCAGGGTATGAAAATTCTTTTGCTACGGATACTCCTATACATCTTGTTTCATGTGATTCAAAGACCATAATTGAAGGAAGCATTTTTGTTGGAATAAAGGGGTTTGCACAAAATGGTGCGAATTATTCATATGATGCAATAACAAAGGGAGCAAAGGCGGTTGTCGTTGAACCTTCGTTTGAATTTGATGAAAAGACAAAGAAAATTATTGATGAAAAAAATATCGTTGTTATTAGAACTCAAAATCCAAGAAAAGCTTTGGCTGATTTGGTGTTTACTTTTTATGATAAAAAACAACCGGAAATAATTTGTGCGATAACAGGAACAAGTGGAAAATCTTCTATTGTCGATTTTACACGACAGATTTGGGGATTATTAAAACTTCCGGCAATGAGTATTGGAACAATTGGTATGATTGTTGAAAATGTTTACAGCCAAAAGGAAATTGTTAAATTTAGTGATGCGGATCATACAACACCTGGAAATGGAGAGGCTTATAAATTCCTTAAATATTTTAAAGAAAAAGGTGTGGAATATGGTGCGATTGAATTGTCAAGCCATGGTCTTGATCAGCTTCGTATGGAAAATATAAAAATATCCGCAGCGGGATTTTCAAATTTGGGTACTGAT
The DNA here is from genome assembly GCA_024692925.1 of bacterium. Taxonomy (GTDB): domain Bacteria; phylum Pseudomonadota; class Alphaproteobacteria; order Rs-D84; family CACZYB01; genus CACZYB01. The sequence continues at coordinate 1,605 of JAILLX010000084.1, read as the reverse complement.
CATTTGGAATTTTATGGAAGTTATGATGCTTATTTAAAATCAAAGTCAAAACTTTTCCGTGAAAACCTTGATGCAAATGGAACTGCGGTTTTGAATGCGGATGTTCCGGAATATGATTATTTAAAACAGATTTGTGATAATCGTGGTGTAAAAGTTTTTTCATACGGACGTAATGGTTGTGAACTTAAAATCCTTTCTCAGCAAACAAGTTTGGAAGGACAGGTTGCCGATGTTGAATTGTTTGGAAAAAAGTATCATTTAGATTTGAAAATTTTGGGTTCGTTCCAACTTAATAACCTTATGTGTGCATTAGGTATGGTTGCGGCGACAACACCAGATTGGGAGAGAGTAATTCCTTTGCTTGGGAATGTGCGTAATGCTTTGGGTCGTTTGGAATATATGGGAAAAACAAAATCAGGGGCAAGTATTTATGTCGATTTTGCGTATAAGGGGGAGGCATTGGAAAACACCCTTAAAACTCTTCGCCCAATGTTAAAAGATGGTGGTCGAATCATAAATGTGTTTAGTACCTGTGGTGATATATATGAGGCAAAAACCAGAAGGTTTGAGTTGGGTACTATTGCCTATAAATATGCGGATGTTCCTATTTTAACAGATGATTCACCAAGGGGTGAAGATCCACAAAAAATAAGGGATGAAATTTTGAAACATTGTCCTAATGCAATTGAAATAAAAACTGGTCGTCGTGATGCGATAAAGAAAGCGATGGAAATTTCAAAATTAAATGATGTTATTTTGGTTGCAGGAAAAGGTCATGAAGACTATGTGACATTTGGTACAAAAAATATTCCTTATACTGATCAGGAAACTATACTTGATTTGATAAAAGAAGGATTTTAAAAATTATCTTTGTATTTATCATATCTATTATGGATACATTGTAGGGCTGTTTTATGGACACCTTTTGTAATATCATAATAAATAAAACGACCATTGCGATGTGATTTTAGAAAATTATCTTCATAAAGTCGTTTAAGATAAAGGGATACTTTTGCTTGTTTGATTTTTGTTTTATTAACAATTTGTGATACATAACTTTCGCCATTTTCCAAAATATAATTAAGTATTTTTATTTTATCTAAGTTTGCAAAAAGTTTGATTCGTCCTGCAACCATAACCATATAATCTTCGGGTAATAATTCTTTGAATGATTCGTTGATATATTTTTCATTATTTGTAATTACAGCAAAAAGTTTTCTTATACACTTAAATATACTTGCAGGATATTCTTTATATATTTCGTAATATACGAATATACCTTTTCGTGTAGATTTTATTAAATTTGCATCTTTTAATTTTTTTAGATGTTGAGATATAATCATTTGTTCCTGATTTAAAGCTTTTGTTATATCAGAAACAGAAGAACTTCCAAATACATCTAGATATTCCAAAATCCTTATTCGTAAAGGATGTGAAATATAAGATAGACCTTTGCTTGCTTTTTTAATAATATCATCAGGAAGTTTGTTCATCAATATATGTCCTCCACATAATATATTATATTAAACTACAACAAAATTATCAATCAAATAATTTCATTTAATATATATCAAAAACAATACGTATTGTAAATGATATATATCA
>JAILLX010000073.1 GCA_024692925.1 bacterium | reverse complement strand
CGGAGGATTAGCCCTTCGAACGAGGAGTTGCGACCCCTCAAGAAAAAGAATGTTTAATTTAAGGAGGAAAAACATGAAACTAAAGCATTTAATTTCGACTTCTGCCATGATAGTGGCGGGTTTTTCAAGTAATCAAGCTGGAGCAGTGGAAACATCATTTTTAATGTGCCAAAGTTGCCCAGCCGGAACCTACTCAACCGGTGGAACTTCAAAATACTGCACCCCATGCCCTGCAGGTCAGTACCAAAATTTAGGCGGACAATCAAGTTGTAAGGCATGTCCTGCAGGAACATACTCATCCGCAGGTGCAACAAGTTGTTCGCCATGTGCATCTTCGACCTACAGCAGTTGGGGCGGAAACTGTGGCCCAGTGACAAGGACAAGAACTGACTATTGCACGGTTGCTGGTTCAACCTCATCCACCGCAAATTCAAAGACCGTGACCGAAAATGGAAATTATGGAAATACCTGTGGCGTAGGTTCATACTGCCCAAGTGGAACGAACAAAAATTGCATAGTATGTTCATCAAAGCCATCCAACTCCCATTGGACAGGTGGTTGCAGTTGGGCGTGTGATAGCGGGTATACACATAAAGAACAATATAGCTTTTATCAAGGAAAAGTTATTCATGAATGTTTGGGAGTAATAGACTATATATATTGTTCTGGAGGAAGTACAGACCATGATGGTACTGTAAGAGTAGAAGCAAAAATAGAACATGGACATGTTGTATCTGGAGGAACTTGTCCTGAAGAAGATTGTTGTGTAGGTACTGGATATTGTTATGGAACAACTGTTTCTAAACTAAATAAAGGAGGAGCAACAGATATTGGTTGGCAAAAAATAAGATGTTCAGGCACAAATTATATATATGGTGAAACCATGAAGTAAAAATGGAAATGTTACATCTGGATGTAGTACTGCTGGTCATTATACAGTATACAGAAGAAAGTAAAAAAATCCCCGTCAAAATGGCGGGGAGTTTTTTTGATAATAATTTTTTTATTCATTAAATTCTGCGTTTGTGTAAACCTTTTGAACGTCATCATTATCTTCTAATGCATCAGTAAAACGTTCAATTTTTTCTGCACCTTCGCCATCAACAGCAACAGTTAATTTTGGTTGCCAAATAATTTCAGCCTTTTCTGGTTCACCAAACTTTTCCAATGCCTTTGAAAGATTTGAAAAATCAGGAATTTCACAAGTGATGATATAGTTTTCATCTTCTTCCTCAACATTGCTTGCTCCACCTTCAAGTGCAGTTTCAAATACAGTATCAAAATCGCCAATTTCTTTTTTATACATAAAGAAACCAACATGTTCAAAATTGAATGAAACAGATCCTGTTTCGCCAAGATTTCCTCCATTTTTAGAGAAAATAGAACGAATATCAGAAGCAGTTCTATTCTTATTATCTGTTAAACATTCAACAATAACAGAAATTCCACCTGGGGCATAACCTTCGTATCTGATTTCTGAATAATCACCTTCGCCACTTCCAGGAAGAGCTTTTGCAATCGCACGTTTAATGTTATCATTTGGCATAGATTCTTTTCTTGCTGCCAAAACAGCTAATCTAAGTCTTGGGTTCATATCTGGGTTTGGATCACCCATTTTTGCAGCAACAGTAATTTCCTTTGCTAATTTTGTAAATAAGTTTCCACGTTTTTTATCTTGCAAACCTTTTCTGTGTTGAATGTTTGCCCATTTTGAATGTCCTGACATAATTTTATCCTTTTTATAAATTTTTATTAAGTTTTGTTATTATACATATATAGTTTGTTGTTGTAAATTATTTTATTTTTTGGGTTTTGGTTTTTCCTTTACTTCTGGTTTCTTTTTTGGTTCCTTTGGTGCCAATTTTTCCAAAGCCAAATCCAAAGTAATTGTTTCTTCTGTTGCAACAGATGTTGGAATGGATGCAAAAACACGATTGTGTTGCACATAAGGTCCAAACTTTCCTGTCTTAAAATAAACAACAGGTTTTCCATCATCAGGGTGAAGTCCAAGTTCTTTACCCTTTGGTTTTTCAACTGCACCCAAAAGTAAATCATGTGCAATTTTTATATCAACATCAAATATTGATGTCGAAGCAGGAATACTTTTTGAAATATTTCCCTTCTTTACATATGGGCCAAATTTTCCAATTGCAACGAAAACTTCTTCTTCCCCATCAAAGCCAATGGATTTTGGAAGGGATAAAAGGAATATTGCCTTTTCCAAAGTCAATGCATCAATTTGTATATTTTTTGGAATTGGTGCACGCATTGGACCACGAACATCACCTTTTACTGCATCACCAAGTTGCAAATAATTTCCATAAGGACCATTTTTAAGGTAAACATTTTCACCATTTTCATTCTGTCCTAAAATCTGGCCATCATTTGTTTTTGGTGCAGGTGAAGAACCATCTTCTTCCTCATCATCGTTAAGGATAAGTGGTTTTGTATGTTTACATGTTGGATAATTTGAACAACCAATAAATCCACCGAATTTTCCAAGTTTTATGCCAAGTCGTCCTGTTTCACAATCTGGGCATTTTCTTGGGTCACTTCCATCAGCCTTAGGAGGGAAGAAATGTGCACCAAGTTCCTTATCTATTGCATCGGTAATTTCAGCCATGGAAAGTCCGTTTGATGCTTCCACTGCATTTTTGAATCCAGTCCAAAATTCAGTCAAAACATCCTTGTAATTTTTCTTTCCATTTGAAATTTCATCCAACTCATCTTCCATATATGCAGTAAAGTCATATTCAACATATTTTGTGAAATATTTTTCCAAAAATACGGATACGATTCTACCACGTTCCTGTGGAACGAATTTTTTCTTTACCAAATCGACATAATGTCTTTCCTGTATCACAGAAAGAATTGAAGCATAAGTTGATGGACGACCGATTCCCAACTCTTCCATTTTCTTAACCAAAGATGCTTCGGAATAACGAGGAGGTGGTTGTGTAAAATGTTGTTCCGGTTTAATTTCTTCGGATTTGATGTTATCCCCTTCATTCATAGTAGGAAGCATTCTGTTGTCATCATCATCCGAATTTGCATCATCAATATCTTCTTTATAAAGTTTCATAAATCCATCAAATGCAATCATAGAACCATTTGCTCTGAACATTGATTTATTATCTGATGTCATAATATCTGCAGCAACTAAATTAAGTTCGGCTGGTACCATTTGACATGCAACAGTTCTTTTCCAAATAAGTTCATAAAGTTTAAACTGATTCGCATCCAAATAACCCTTTATTGATTGAGGAGTTTTTGTTGCATAAGTAGGTCTTATCGCCTCGTGGGCTTCCTGTGCATTCTTACTTTTGTTATCATAAGAAACTGGTGATTTTGGTAAATATTCATCACCAAAATCAGACTTAATCATTTCCCTGATACTTGCAACTGCTTCCTGTGAAAGATTAACAGAGTCGGTTCTCATATAAGTAATCAAACCAACTGTTTCACCACCAACATCAACACCTTCATAAAGTTTTTGAGCAATTTGCATAGTTTGCTTTGCTGAAAAGCCAAGTTTCCTTGATGCTTCTTGTTGAAGTGTAGAAGTTGTAAACGGAGCAACAGGTTTTCTTGCTTGTTTTTTACGTTCGATATTACCAATATGATATTGTTCATTTGCCAAAGCATTCAAAATTTCTTCGGCTTTTTCCTTTGTTGGAATATCAAATTTATCAAGTTTATTTCCGTTATAAGAGAAAAGTTTTGCGGGGAATTCTTTTCCATCATTTGTTGAAAACTTTCCATCAATTGACCAATATTCACGTTTTACAAAGTTTTCAATTTCGCTTTCTCTTTCACAAACAAGTCGTAATGCAACTGATTGAACACGACCTGCAGATTTACAGCCAGGAAGTTTTCTCCATAATACAGGTGAAAGTTTAAATCCAACCAAAAAGTCCAATGCACGACGAGCAAGGTATGCATTAACCAACTTATCATCAATATCACGTGGTTCCTGTATTGCCTTTGTCACAGCAGACTTTGTAATTTCATGGAATGCTACACGATGAATAGGTTTAGTAAGCTCATTCCTTGATTTTAAAATATCAATGATATGCCACGAAATAGCTTCTCCCTCTCTATCAGGGTCGGTTGCAAGGTAAACAGCTTCAGCCTTTTTCATATATTTTTCAATATCACGGATTCGTTGTTCCTTGTCTTTCATAATAGCCCATTTCATTTGGAAGCCATTATCAACATCAACCGCACCATCATGTGGATCAAGATCCCTTACATGACCAACCGATGGAACAACAACAAAATCAGAACCAAGATATTTTGATATAGTTTTCGATTTTGCAGGAGACTCTACTACCAAAAGTTTCATTTTTTACTACCTATTTGTTTTTTCACTTTATTTTAATATAAAACCCCTTTTTATGGGTGAAAGTCAAGGACAAATTTTTTATATATATAATATATAAAGTACAGATTTTTTATTTCCACCTTGATTATTTGTAATCAATTTTATATAATTACATGCATATTTTCAATAAAAGGGACTTTAAGAAATGTTAGATATAAAATTTATAAGGGAAAACACAAGCCTTGTTAAAAAAACTTGCGAACAAAAAAATGTCGATATCGATATTGATTTGATGCTTAAACTTGATCGTGAGATTTTGGCAATTAATCAAAAACTTCAGGATTTACGCGAACAAAAAAATGCTATTACTTCAAAGATTCCATCACTCAAAGATGAAGAAAAGAAACAGGCTATTACTGAATCAAAAGATATAAATGATAAAATAAAGGTTTATGAAACCGAACTTTCGACAAAGCAACCTGAATTTGATGATATGATGTGGAGGGTGCCAAATATTCCTGCACCGGATGTTCCTGTTGGTAAAGATGATAGTGAAAATGTCGTTCTTCGCCGTGAAGGTACTCCACGAAAGTTTGATTTTGAACCACGTGATCACTATGATATTTTGGAAATGAATGATTGGGCTGATTTCAAACGTGTTGCCAAAGTTTGTGGTTCTCGTTCTTACACACTTAAGGGTGCAGCGTCAAGATTGGAAATTGCACTTCATATGTATATGATGGATAAGTTGACCGCAAAGGGATTTACAATGATAACTGTTCCATCAATGGTAAAGGAAGAGGCATTATACGGAACCGGACATTTCCCAACTGGTCGTGATGATGTTTACTATTTGCCAAAGGAAAATTTGTATCTTTCTGGAACTGCGGAAATTGTTCTTACATCACTTCACCGTGATGAAATTTTAGAAGAAAACCAACTTCCTATCCTTTATGCTGGATATTCACCATGTTTCAGAAGTGAGGCTGGTTCTGCGGGAAAGGATGTTCGTGGTCTTATTCGTGTTCATCAATTTATGAAGGTGGAACAATATGTTATTTGCAAGGCTGATTTAGCAGAAAGTGAAAAATGGTATAATACCCTTCTTGAAACAGCCGAGGAAGTTTTGAAAGATTTGGAACTTCCATACCAAGTACTTGCATGTTGCACTGGTGATATGGGGGCAGGTAAGTACAAAATGTATGATTTAGAGGCATGGACTCCATCACAAAACAAATATCGTGAAACACATTCTTGTTCGAACCTTCTTGATTGGCAAGCAAGACGTGCAAACATCCGCTATCGTGAAAACGCAACCGGAAAGGTTAAATATTGCTATACTTTGAATAATACAGGTATTGCAACACCACGTATCCTTGCACCATTCTTGGAAAATCATCAAACTGCGGATGGTAAGGTAAGAATCCCAGAAAAACTTCGTCCATATATGGGTGGTAAGGAATATTTATAATATAACGAAAGGAAAAAAGAAAAAATGCGTGCGTTTTTATTCCCAGGACAGGGATCACAAAAATTAAAAATGGGTTTGGATTTATACCAAAACTTTACCGAAGCAAAAGAAGTTTTTGAGGAAGTAGATTCTGCATTATCGCAAAATCTTTCATCAATAATTTTTGGTGATGATGCGGATGCTTTGAATAAAACTGAAAATACACAACCTGCACTTTTTGCTGTAAGTATGGCAACATTAAAAGTTATTGAAAACCAAAGCGGTAAAAAAATAACTGAACTTTGTGATATGGTTGCTGGTCATTCTTTGGGTGAATATTCTGCATTATGTGGTGCCGAAGTAATGCCAATTTCTGTTGGGGCAAGACTTCTTAAAATCCGTGCAAAGGCAATGGCGGAGGCTGTACCTGCTGGTCTTGGTGCAATGATGGCAATAATTGGACTTGATATTGAAAAGGTTCGTGAAGTATGTGAAAGGGCTTCAACCGAAACTGAAAAATGCTCTGTTGCAAATGATAATTGCCCTGGTCAAATTGTAATCAGTGGTCATAAATCTGCTATTGAAAAGGCTGTTGATATTGCAAAGGAATTGGGTGCACGAAAGTCAGTTATTCTTCCTGTTTCTGTTCCTGCTCATTGTCCACTTATGGCTTCGGCAAAGGAAGTTGTTGAGGGTGCACTTTCTGAAATAACATTCAAAAATCCGATTGTTCCATTTGTTTCAAACAGAACTGCTGAAATCGCAACTGATGCAAAAGATATAAAAGAACACCTTGCACTTCAAATGGTAAACGGCGTTCGTTTCCGTGAATCGGTTGACTTTATGCTTTCAAAAGGTGTGGATAGTTTTACTGAAATCGGAAGTGGTAATGTTCTTTCTGGTTTAGTAAAAAGATGTACTGATAAAGCTGTTTCAACTCCTGTTGGAAGTGTTGAAACTATTACTGAATTTTTAAAAAATTTATAGGAGGATTTTATGTTTGATTTAACTGGAAAAGTAGCTTTGGTGACTGGTGCGACTGGTGGTATTGGTGAACAAGTTGCAAAAACTTTGCATGCTCAGGGTGCAACCGTAATTTTGACTGGTCGTAAAAAAGAAGTTCTTGAAAATCTTAAAAATGAACTTGGCGACAGGGCATTCGCAATCCCTGCTGATTTATCAGTTGACGGTGCAACAAAAACTTTGGTCGAGGAAGCATTAAAGGTTGCAGGTCGTATTGATATTCTTATCAATAATGCCGGTCTTACACGTGATGGACTTATGATGCGTATGAAGGACGAAGATTGGCAGGCAGTTATTGATGTCAACTTGACTGCATCATTCAAACTTGCACGTGATGTTGTGACACCAATGATGAAAAATCGTTTCGGAAGAATTATAAATATTACATCCGTTGTTGGTTGGATGGGTAATGCTGGACAGGCAAACTATTGTGCAACAAAGGCTGGTTTAACTGGTATGAGTAAGGCCTTAGCTGCTGAAGTTGCAAGTCGTGGTATCACAGTAAATTGTATCGCACCTGGGTTTATTTCAACTGCGATGACTGATGTTTTATCTGATGATATAAAGGCAAAAATGTTGGAACAAATTCCAGCAAAACGCTTTGGTACAACAACCGATATTGCAAATGCAATTGTTTTCTTGGCAAGTGATGAATCTTCTTATATTACCGGTCAAACAATCCATGTAAACGGTGGTATGTTAAGAGTTTAATACACAGAAATGTAAAACAAAAGCCGTCCATTGCGGACGGTTTTTTTTGCTTTATTATTTTGGTAATTCAGAATAAATTTGATTAAATAACTGTACTAATAATTTTTGATTTTCAATATCTTCAATCAAAACCATAGGCTTTGCATTAGGGTAAGGAATTTCCATTACCGCATCAGGTATAATTTCTAATACGGATTTAGTTGGCTTAATCAAAAATCTATTATCATAAATACCACCAACAACTTTTCCTCGATAATAGATAATATATTCCCCCATCATTTTACGATATTTTATATCGGAAAGTTGGGATAATTGTTCTAAAATAAAATCTAAAAATTCTTTATTTGATGGCATTTATATATAAGATATTAAAATCCCCCCAAATTCGAGGGGATGATTTTTTTTAATGATTTAAAATTACATAGGCAAATCAACACCTTCAGGAAGTTGAAGTCCAGATGTCGCTTCTTCCATAGTAGCAGTTGCAACTTCATCAGCCAAATCCTTTGTGTTATTCATTGCAGCAACAATCAAATCTTCCAAAGTTTCTTTTTCTTCAGCTTTTAAAAGAGAAGCATCAATTTCACATTTTTTTGTTTCTTTTGTACAAGTCATTGTAATTTTAACAAGACCGTTTCCAGCTTCACCAGTCACTTCTTGTTTTGAAAGTTCATTTTGAGCAAGTTTAACTTTTGCTTGCATAGCTTGTGCCTGAGCAACCAATTCATTAATGTTTACCATTTTTTCTCCTTGTTAAGTTAAATTAATGGTTAAATTATACTATAATTCTTCGATATTTGCAACCACAGAATTAGAGAAACATTCCAAAATTTCCTTTAAAATTGGATTTTGGGAAACCTCTTCTAATTGTTTTTTGAATACAGCTTTTTTCTTCTGTTCCAAGGTATCTTCTCCTTTTTCCGAAGAATATTCCATTTTTATTTTATACTTATTTTCCTCAAAAAAGTGATTTATATTTTTGATAATTTCCCTTGGATAGCCATCTTCAAGGTTAACTGATAAAATTCCGTTATCAAAACCAACAAATCTTATATACCTTGCAACATCTTGGGATAAAATGAATGATTTTTTTTCTTTCAAAAGATCTACTAACCCTTCAATAGTCATAGTCGCAACATCATTATCCAAACTTTCCACCTCTTCAAACAAAGAGCCGGATACAATATGACTAGCTATTTTTTTTTTGAACTTCAGCCGAATTCTGATTTTCAATTTTTTCCAAAATTTCAACTGGGCTTGGCATCATACCAATATACGAAAGTCGTATCAATATCATTTCCACAGCCGAAAGCACATTTGGAACCTTTTTAAGTTCATCAAATCCCTTTAAAAGCATTTGCCAAATTCGTGCCAATACCGCAATGGAAAGTTTATTTGCAAATTGTTTTACTTTCTCTTGCTCCTCCGGAATAAGTGGAAGAAGTCCTGCAGACTGAGGCGAAATTTTCACCCTTGTGATATGATGAGTCATTTCCAACAAATCAGTCAAAACAAGTACAGGATCAACACCAAGTTTATATTGAGTATTTATTAATTCAATAGCCTTTTGTATCTGTCCTGTCATAATATTTTCGAAAAGTTCAAATATAACATTTTTCGAAGCAAGTCCTAAAATTTTCGAAACTTTTTCTGCGGTAATATCACCCTCACAATTTGAAATTACTTGATCCAAAAAGCTCATACCATCACGAACAGATCCATCCGCAGTTTTTGCGATAATTTGAATTGATTCGTCATCGATTTTTACATTTTCAAGTTCGCAAATATGTTTGAAATGCTTACAAAGTACGTCCATTTCAACCCTCGGTAAATCGAAACGTTGACATCTGGAAAGAACGGTTGCAGGTACCTTTCGAATTTCGGTTGTTGCAAAAATAAATTTAGTATATTCAGGTGGTTCTTCCAATGTTTTAAGAAGGGCATTAAACGCACTTTTTGAAAGCATATGAACTTCATCGATTATATAAACTTTGTATCTTGCAGATGAAGGTTTATACTGTACACCATCAATTATTTCACGGATATCATCGACACCAGTTCTACTTGCAGCATCCATTTCAATAACATCAATATCCCTGTCTTCGGCAATTGCACGACAATGTTCACAAACACCACAAGGTTTTATTTGTGGTCCAGTTGCCTTTCCATCCGCACCAACACAGTTTAGTGATTTTGCAAAGATTCGAGCCGTAGAAGTTTTTCCAACACCACGAATACCAGTAAATATATATGCGTGTGCAAGTCTATTTGTTTTAATTGCATTAGTAATAGTTTGAACTAAGACATCTTGACCGACCAATTCTTCCAAAGTACTTGGTCTGTATTTTCTTGCTAAAACCTTATATGTTTTTTGTGTATCAGCCATAAATTTTTAACCTTCCGACATAATTGCCTTTATTTTAACAAAAAAAAATCTATAAGCAAGACTAAATTTTAAAATTTATCGTTGCTATTATTTAAAAAATTTAGTAATAATTAGTAAAAGAAATAATTTAAGGAGAAAAAATTGAAAAAAATATCATTAATTATTGCATTTCTTTCATTCTTTGCAAATATGTCTGTTAATTCTGCTGTTGGTCCTGATATAAAGGCACCTTATGCAATACTTATGGATTTTGATAGTGGTAAGATTTTGTTTGAAAGAAATTCTACTGTGCCGGTCCCACCATCATCAATGAGTAAGTTAATGACAATATATTATATATTCGAAAAGATTAAAAATGGAACTTATACACTTGATACTGAATTTGTTGTAGGTCCAGAAGCATGGAAAAAGGCAAAGGCAATGAATGCAAATTCTGGTTCCACAATGTTTTTGGAATATGGCGAAAAAGTTCGTATCGAAGATTTGATTCGTGGAATTATTGTAAACAGCGGTAATGATGCAACAATCGTTATTGCTGAAAATGTAAGTGGAAGTGAAGCAAAATTTGTTGATGAATTAAATGAACTTGCATACCGTCTTGGACTTAAAAAAACAACACTTGTTAATGCTTCTGGTTGGTATGAAAAAGATCATCTTATGTCAGTCGAAGATTTAGCGGTACTTTCTCGCCGTATTATTCAGGACTTCCCAGAATATTATCATTATTTTGGTGAAAAAGAATTCCTTTACAAAGAAAAATTAACAGGAAACAAAGATAACAGAAACAAACTTCTTTGGATTATGCCATCATCTGATGGACTTAAAACTGGCCACACTACAAAGGGTGGTTATGGTCTATCATCATCAGCAAAGAAAAACGACAGGAGATTGATTTCTGTTGTAAATGGTATAAAGGGTGGAAATCCAAGTTATATAAGATTTACTGATTCAAAAGCTTTGCTTGAGTGGGGATTCCGTGAATTTTCCAATTTAATTTACTTTGAACCAAATGATAAAGTTATAGAAATTCCAGTTTGGTTTGGTAAAAAATCAAAGGTGTCTGTTGGTGTTTCTGATAAGGTTTTAGTCACAAATAAAATTGGTGAAAATCCAAATGTTGAACTTCGTGCAACATATAATTCACCACTTCCTGCACCTGTTGTAAAAGGAACCGAAGTTGGAAAATTGACACTTTATATTGATGGAAACAAGATTCGTGATTACAAACTTATTACTCTTGAAAATGTGGAAAGAAGTAATTTCTTAGTTCGTATTTTTAAGAATATAAAACAAATAATACTTAACATTGTAAGCTAAGGAATAAATATGGCTGGATTTTTTATTACATTTGAAGGTGGTGAGGGCGTTGGTAAAACAACCCAACTTAAACTTGTTGCTGATGAATTAAGAAAAAAGGGATATGATGTTGTCACAACTCGTGAACCTGGTGGTACAACTTTGGGTGAAAAGATTCGTGAAATACTTCTAAAGGGGGATGTGGATAAAATGTCGCCTATGACCGAAGCATTACTTTTTACTGCAGTTCGTACCGACCATGTTGAAAAGGTAATCAAGCCAGCCGTTAATGCCGGAAAAATTGTTTTGTGTGATAGATATGTTGATACAACCTTTGCGTACCAAGGATTCGCACACGGTCTTGGTATTGAAAAAATGATGAATTTATATAATCTTGCTATTGGTGATTTTAAACCAAATTTAACGGTTATTTTTGATATTGATCCAAAAAAATCTCATGGAAATCTTACGGAAATGAATCGATTCGAAAATATGGGTAATGAATGGCTTTCAAAAGGATTACAGGGTTTTCGTGAATGTGCAAAATTTGATGAAAAAAGATGTGTCCTTATGGATTCGGTTGGCGAAATTCCTGAAATTACAAAACGAATTATGAAAATCATCAATGAAAGATTGGGTTTATAATTATGGCACAAAATCAAGAAATAAATAACTCTGAAATTTATACACCTATTACAACACCTTTTTTAATAGGTCATCTTGATGCAGAGAAGGAATTTCTTGATGCTTTTAAAAGTGGTAATCTTCATCATTCGTGGATAATAAGTGGGGAAAAGGGTATTGGAAAGGCTACACTTGCATACCGTATCATCAGATATATTTTCTCCCTTCAAAATCAGGATTTAATTTCTGACTTATCTCTTGATACAAACCTTGATTTGAATAAGGTGGAGGAAAATTCATTAACATTTGATGAAGAAGATGATGGTGAAGATGATGATTTTTCATTTTCATCAAGTGATTTAATTGTTCCCGATTCGAACGAAAAAAAATCTGATACAAAAGATTCGCTCTTACAATCAATCGATTCGTCGCCATTAAAATTGTCCCCTAAAAATCCCATATTTGAAAGACTTGTTGCCGGTGGAATTACCGATTTTAAAATTGTGGAAAGGGAATATTCTGATGCATCAAAAACAAAACTTAAATCTGAAATTTCTGTTGAACAGATTCGTGATTTGAAGGAATTTTTTTCAAAAACTTCATCCGAAGGTGGTTATAAAATTGCCTTAATCGACAGTGTCGATGATATGAATTCAAACAGCAGTAATGCTCTTTTAAAGATTTTGGAGGAAGCCCCAAACAAATCCCTTCTTATCTTAATTTGTAATAATTTCGAAGGTCTTCTTGATACAATAAAATCAAGGTGTCGAGTTTTGAAGCTTCATCCATTATCCGATGAAAATATGGAATTACTTTTGCATGAATATTTGGGTGATGTTTCTGATGAAAATATAAAAAAATTACTTCCTCTTGCTCGTGGAAGTATTGGTACTGCACTTAATTTTTACAATAATAACGGACTTGAAATTTTAAACACATTTTATTCTATTATTCCAAATGTGTTAACAAAGAAAAATAAATCAATTTTGGATATTATAACACTTGTCGGAAATTCAGAAATAAAACTTAAAATTTTTGAACAAGTTTATCTTACTTTTCTTGAAAATATAATAAAATTATCCGCAGGCTTGGATGTAAATTTTGCTTCGGAAACAGAGGAAAAGACAACAAAACTTTGTGCAAATTATTTAACAAATTTTGATAAAATTTATAAAATAAGGGAAGATTTACTTAACTATTTTGAACTTGTTCCTGTTTTAAATTTGGATTATATGGCAACAATAATTTCCAGTTTTGAAAGGTTAAAAAATGCTTATTGATAGCCATTGCCATCTTGATATGTTTGATGATTCGATTCGTGATGATATTGTAAAAAATGCAAATAATGCAGGTGTGAAATATATGCTTAATGCTTGTGCAGCACGTGCATCTTTTGAAAAAATAATTGAAATAACAAAAAAATATGATTGTGTCTTTGGTGCCATTGGTCAACATCCAGAGGAAGCCGAACGCGAAGGCATTGTTTCAAAAGAAGAACTTTATACATTTATTTCAAAAAGCAAAAAAATAATTGCAATTGGAGAAACTGGACTTGATTATTCTGGTGAAAATTTTAATCGAAATCTTCAAATTGAAAATTTACTTAACCATATTGATGTGGCAAAAAATACTGGATTACCACTTATTATTCACAATCGTGATTCAAACGATGATATGACAGAGATTCTTTCTTCTGAATATAAAAAATCACCATTTAAGGCGATAATTCATTGTTTCACAGCCGATAAAAAAATGGCAGATAAAATGTTGGAACTTGGGTTTTATATTTCTGCATCTGGTATTACAACATTTAAAAGTGCAGGGGAGTTAAGAGATGTATTTTCAACATTACCATTGGAAAAACTTCTTATTGAAACGGACAGTCCATACCTTGCTCCAGTTCCATATCGTGGTAAAACAAACGAACCTGCATTCGTTGTTGAAACTGCAAAGGTTCTTGCCTCTATAACAAATACGTCATTTGATGAAATTACAAATATTACCAGTGAAAATTTCAAACGCTTGTTTGAATTAGATATTAAATAGCAGAATTTATTTCCTTTGCCATTTTATACCACTTTGAATTTGGATAATTTACTTCTAAAAGTCGGGTCATATTTCTAACTTCTTCTTTATCACCCATCATATTGTAAATTTCCACAGTCCTAAATATTGCCTCTGGCACAAACAAAGTTGTTTCGTGTTTTTTAATAACAGTCTGATAACGGTTAAGGGCGGCAATAATATTTTTCTTTTTTACAAGGGTCGATGCAATATACATTTCTTTTGATGCCAAATTATTTTTTGCAATTATTATTTTAGGTTTAACATCTTCCGCATACTTTGAATTTGGATATTTTTTTACCAATTCTTGCATTTTTGACAAAGCTATATCAGTCATTTTTTGATCACGGGTTATTGGTGAAATTTGATCATAATACGAAATCGCAATCATATACATTGCATAATCAGCCTGAGGATGATTTGGTTGTAATTCCAAAAGTCGTTCAAATTGTTCAATTGCATCCGTATATTTTTTTTCTTTATAATACGAATATCCTGCCATAATCCAAGATTTTGCAACTAGCGGAGAGTAAGGGTGGTTATATTCAACTTGTTTAAAAGCATCAGTTGCGGAAATATTATTTTCTTTTGAAAGTTGCCTTAATCCTTCGTTATAAATTTCTTCATCAGTTTTTGTTGTATAATCAAAATTTATTTCACCACCACACGATGAAAGCACAAGCACAAATAAACCAACCAAAAATTTTTTCATTTTTTCTCTCTTTTTATATTGCCTATATTTTTGATATATTATATTATAAGTTATAAGAAATAAAGGATTTTTTTATGACAAGTAAAGGTTTGTTTAAAAATACAGTGGTTGTAGGTATTATTACCTTGATAAGTAGGGTAAGCGGTCTTTTCCGTGATTTTTTTGTTGCAAAATATCTTGGTGCGGGGCGACTTTCGGATTGTTTCCTTGTTGCATTTAAAATTCCTAATTTATTTAGAAGTATTTTTGCCGAGGGGGCATTTAACTCTGCATTTGTTCCAATTTTTTCTGGTGTTTTGTATGAAAAATCAGAGGATAAGGCGAGGATATTTTGTAAAAACTTATTTGCATTTTTGTTTTATATACTTTTGATTTTTACACTTATTGCTGAAATGTTTATGCCATTTGTAATTGATATTTTTGCACCTGGATTTAATGAAAATCCGGAAAAATTTGAATTGGCAGTCAATCTTGCTCATATAACATTTCCATTTTTGTTTTGTATTGCTCTTACTTCATTTTTTGGAAGTATATTAAACACTCTTGGAAATTTTAAGCCTTATGCGCTTACACCGATAATACTTAATTTATGTATGATATTTTCACTTGTCTTTTTTGCACAAAGTTTTTCAACTGTGGCACATACTGTTTCTTGGGGTGTTGCATTTTCAGGAATGGTTCAACTTCTACTATTGTGGTGGATTGCAAAAAAATATGGATTCGGGGTTATTTCTTTTAAACCAAAATTTTCACCAGAAATAGGGTTGTTTTTCAAAAAAATTATGCCTGGAATTTTGGGTGCGGGTATTTACCACCTTAATGTTATGATAGGAAGTATTTTTGCATCCGAAACCAACGGTGCGGTTTCATGGATTTATTATGCCGACAGGTTGAATCAATTACCACTTGGTGTGATTGGTGTTGCATTGGCAACAGTTTTACTCCCAAGTCTTTCAAAGGAAATAAAAAAGCATAATTTGAATAAGACAAAGGCTATCTTTAATGATTCTATGAAATTTGCAAGTCTTCTTGTTATTCCGGCGGCATTGGGAATTATTGCGTTAAGTTATCCTATGATACAAATATTTTTTGAACGTGGAGAATTTAAGGTTGCGGATACAACGGCGACTGCAAATATTTTACAAATACTTTGCATTTCTCTTCCTGCACTTGTTTATACAAAGTTATTTTCAAATGTTTTTTATGCACGAAACGATACTAAAACACCAATGTTTGTTGCTGGAATTTCGTTAATTTTTAATGTGATTTTTACAGTATATTTAAATCGATTTTTGGGATATATAGGTGTTGTAATTGCGATTACAATTTCTAATTGGATAAATTGTATTTTACTTTATTTAATAAGTTATAAAAACGGATTTATGGTAATGTATTTGAACATAATAAAGGATATAATAAAAATCACAGTAATAAGTATCTTGATGGCATTTATCGTTCGATTCGGTGTTTGGGGGTTGATGGCTGATATAAGTGTTTACAGTTTACCTTTACGAATTTTTGCACTTGGGCTTTTGATATTTATTGGTGTATTATTTTTCATCACTGGTGTTATTATTACAAAAGTCGTAAGTATAACCGAACTTAAAAATATGATAAAAAGATAAAGGGACTAAAAAAAGCCCCTTTTTTAAACATTAAATAGGAAGTGGAAAATATCACCGTCTTGCACGGTATATTCTTTTCCTTCGGTCCTAAGTTTTCCATTTTCACGTGCACCAACTTCCCCACCGAATTTAATAAAATCTTCGGTTGAAATTGCTTCGGCACGAATGAATCCTTTTTGGAAATCAGTATGAATTACGCCCGCAGCCTCAGGTGCTTTTGCCCCGCCTTTAACAGTCCATGCATGTGCTTCCTTTGGTCCAATGGTAAAGAAGGTAATAAGATTTAAAAGTTTATACCCTTCTTTAATAATTTTCGAAAGTCCAGTTTCTGAAATTCCCAAAGTTTCTAAAAATTCTTTCTTTTCTTCTGGATTTTCAAGGGATGCAATTTCTTGCTCAATTTTTGCAGAAATTATTGTTGAAACATTGCCTTCTTTTTTTGCATATTCTTCCACCTGTTTGGAATATTCGTTTCCAGTTGCAGCCGATGCTTCATCGACATTCGCAACATATAGTACAGGTTTTGCTGTCAAAAGATGAAGTATTCTGAATGCACGAAGATGTTCGGCATCTTTTTCATCCGGTCTTGCCTTTGATGCAGGTTCGCCTGCTTCTAATTTTTCAATAACGGCGTGCATAACTTCGGATTGAATTTTTGCCTCTTTATCACCACTTTTTGCTTTTTTATCAGTAAGTACAACACGTTTTTGTAGACTTTCTAAATCCGAAAGCAAAAGTTCGGTATTGATTGTTTCAATATCTCTTATTGGATTAACCGAGTTTTCAACATGGATAATATTTCCATCTTCAAAGCTACGAACAACATGAATGATTGCATCAACCTCACGTATATTTGCAAGGAATTGATTTCCTAAACCTTCACCTTTACTTGCACCCTTTACAAGTCCAGCAATATCAACAAATTCCAATTTTGTTGGAATAATTTCTTTTGATTTTGCAACTTCTGCAAGTTTAGTAAGTCTTTCATCAGGAACAGAAACAATCCCTGAATTTGGTTCAATTGTACAGAATGGATAGTTTGCACATTCCGCCTGTATAGTTTGTGTTAACGCATTGAACAAAGTTGATTTTCCAACATTAGGAAGCCCAACAATACCACATTTAAATCCCATAATTATTTTCCTATTGATTTTATTTGTGTTTACTTTATAATAAAACTATTTTTAAATCAAGACAAAGATTTAAAGGTAATTGAAAGGTATAAATTTTATGGATAATCCCGAACCGAACCCGACATTGCAAAACTTACATAATCAATACATCTTACTAATGAAACAAAATAACGGATTCTCAGATAAAGAAGCCGAAGTTGTCACACAACATAGATTTAGTTATTTAAAAAATCTTAGGGATGTTAATGCAGATAAGCTTGCATGGATTATGAACACTAAAAATCTTAAAGATGAAAATATTTATCTTTATCTTATAAAAACAGAAAATGAAAAAACGAAAAAAATTACGGATTTTCAAACACAAAGATAATATTTTCGGTTTTAAGAATTTATTTTACTAGAATTTTTATTTAATTTAGTATAAACTTTAAAAGACTAACAATTTTTAAGGAGAATTTATTATGGTCGAAAATAAAAATAATTATAGAAAAAGATATAACAGAGGTTCAAACCGTAGAAGATATACAAATAATAACGGTAAAAGACATGGACTTTTAAATTTCTTATTTTCTTTTGATGGAAGAATTTCAAAAAATCTTTTTATTGGTTTTAGCTTGCTTTTGGCAATTATTTCTTTTGCATTAGATTTGGTATCAATTACTATTTCAGAAGAAAATAGTAGAGTTTTTAATATGGCTCTTAATCCTGTTAATTTGATTTTACTTTGGATTTGTGTTGCTCTTGGATACAAAAGGGCTCATTCTCTTGGTATAAGTGGTTTTTACTCAATTATCGGGGTTATTCTTTTTAAACCATTTTTCTGTTTCTTAAAAACAGAAAGGGATTTTGCAAATGATGGTGCATACAAACCTCATTTTGATAGATTTAAAACGATTGGATATTTCTTTGACAGAAATATTTTCACAAGGATTCTTTATATCATTATTATGGGTGCATTTGCTGCTATCCCATACATTATGTTAAAGAAAACTTCTCTTTCACCAAAAGATTTTACAGATATAATGTTATTTATCGCTGGTATTATTGTATTTAACATTATTCAACTTTTTGTTATC
>JAILLX010000028.1 GCA_024692925.1 bacterium | reverse complement strand
ATTAGATAAAAGTATTATGAATGCAATAGAAAACAATGAATGTAATAAAAAATCCTGCTAATAATTATAAATATTCATAAAATTTAAGCCCTCGTTCTGAGGGCTTTTGATTTTGCAAAACAGATTTTACTTAATCCACTTTTTTGCTTCTTCGTATTCTTCCATTGTATTGATGTCAGCAGGAGCTTCTTGGATAAGTTTCATTCCGCCAATAACTTTGGCACGGATTGTCATACCATCCTCTATTGCACGAAGTTGTTCCAATGCTTCACGGTCTTCAAGCACACCAACAGGAAGTGATACCATACGTTTCAAAGATTCAGCTTTGTAAACATAAATACCTATATGATGATAGAAATTATGCGATTTTGATTTTTCTGGATTACGGATATATGGTGCAGGTGCACGGGTAAAGTAAACACAACGACCTTCTGTTTCGCCATCCTTTATACCCATAACAATTTTCACATTATTTGGATTTTCAACATCCTTTTCAGACTTAAAAACCATACCACATGTTGCAATGTCGCAACCCGTTTCTTCAACCATTTTTACAAGTGGAAGACAAACACTTGGGTCAACATTTATGTTGTCACCTTGAAAGTTTACAACAATGTCATACTTTGTTCCATCAGGATCAATTTCTTTTAATGCAGCAGCAATTCTATCTGTACCACTTGGAAGTTTTGGATCAGTTAAAACAGCCTTTGCACCAAACTTTGCACATTCATCAATAATTGCCTGATCACCCGCAGCAACCACAACATCACCAGGAATAACCTTGCGAACATTTTCATAAACTCTTTGGATAAGGGATTTCCCGTTAATATCCAAAAGCGGTTTGTTAGGAAGGCGAGTTGCCGCCATCCTAACTGGAATCATTGTTATAACTTTACTCATTTTTTTACCTATCTTTCATTTTGATTTTTTAATTCATCAGCTCTGTAAAAAGTTGTATTGTTCAAAAGCCAATCTTTGAATTCTGCAACACTTTTTACTTCTGCATCAAAAGTTGCCTTTACATCGGCTGGTGTATCAGTTGTAAAACCAGGACGGCAACGAACGGTATGCATACCAACCTTTACCGCAGTTTGACAGTTGAAAATTCTATCATCAACCAAAACAGTTTCTTCTGGTTTAAGATTATATTTTTTCAAACATTCGATAATACGTTGTTCCTTTTCACCAACCATAGCCTTTCCATGGCTAGCATCTTTTGTTGATTTTTGATGTTCAACAACTTCGATATTTACGAATGAAAGTTTATCACCCAATGTATCAGCAATCATCTTTCTTTTTACTTCTGCATTAAATCCAGATGACATAGTAAGTTGTAAATATCCTTTTTTATTAAGTTCAGTTAATGTATCAACGACTTCAGGATACAAAGGTCTATCAAAATAAATTTCGCCACTGTTATGACAAAAATCTTCGTTAAATTCCTTACCTTTTGTTGGATGAGATGTAAGTTCAAGTGAACCGAATTTTGGATCGATTGGCAAAGCTTTTGGTAAATCTTCCCACTTCAAATCTTTATATTCATCCTTGTGATTTGGATGTTCAGTCAAAAATCTGAAATATGCATGATCAAGATTTGCAAGCACGCCATCCACATCCCACATAATATTTTTGATAACAGGTTTAGTCATTTTTATTATCCTTTCATTAATAGTGTTCATAAAAAACACCTTTCTTTTGTTTGTTATTGTATCGGAAATCTTAATTAAATACAAGATAATATTTATATTGAAATTTAATGAATTAAAGTAAGGAAAAATCAGACACAAAAACCTCCCATAAGGGAGGCTTTTTGAATTTGGTGACCCCGGGCAGAATTGAACTGCCGGCCTACAGCTTAGGAGGCTGTCGCTCTATCCAGCTGAGCTACGAGGTCACAGAACTTTTATATATTCTATCAAAATAGATATTTTTGCAATAAAAAAATCCTCTTTCGAGGACTTTTTTATCTTTCTTTTGTTATGTATGCGACAACTATTTCTTCTATACTATAGGAAGGAGTGGTTGTATTTTCGTCTTTTTCAACTTCTGTATTTGTATCAAAATTGTTATCATTAGTAGAAGTTTCTTCTTTTATTTCCTCATCTTTTGTTTCATTTTCGATGTCTTCTTCGTCATCATCATCAATCATATTATCCATATTTAGATGCCATTCAAGACTGTTGAAATATGGTGTGTCAAACATACTACTGTTAAAACTATCAGAATCATAAATTGTTGTATTATCTTCTGTTGGTATGATTTCCTCACCAGCCAAATCATCGGTTGGGGCAAGTTCTGGTTTAGCGGAGATAACTTCCTCACCAGCTAAGTCATCGGTTGGGGCAAGTTCTGGTTCGGCGGAGATAACTTCCTCACCAGCTAAGTCATCGGTTGGGACAAGTTCTGGTTCAGAGGAAATCATTTCGGATACAAATTCTTCATCTTGCATAATTTCTTCAACAATTATTTCTTCCTCTAAATTATCGGTTTTATTACCTTCTTTTTCAGTGTTTTCATATTTTGGAAGAAGAGTATCTTCGACTTTTTCTTCAAATATTTCAGATTCCGGTTCTGTGATTTCATTTACAACGGGTTCGGGAATATCTTCTGTTACAACTTCTTGTTCTATATTTTCATTTGTAGCAGGAGCGGAAATATCTTCTGTAGAAATTGTTGTTTCTTTGTTTGTGTCAATAGAATTTTCTTTATCATTTTGTGTTTCTGTATTTGTGCTTGATGGTACGTCTTTATCCTTTTGTGCTTCTGGCCAATTTGCAACAGTTATGTTTTCAAGTTCACCGTTGTCACGCATAAGTTTTATAAGTTCGAAAGGTGGAAGTTTGATATTTTCACCAATAGTTAATTTGTTTACATTTTTTATTCCGTTGATTAAAGATACTGCCTTTATCGCAGAAAGAGAATATGTTCCATAATAATCATATAGTATTTCAGAAAGAGTATCTCCGTTTTTAACTGTATAGAAATAATTGTCGTATGATGAAGTTTTATAATTAGGTGTATAAGTTGTATTAGGATTATTATGTTCTTCGGTTTTGTTAATCAAACTTTTCTTTTCATTAAGTTCATTTAATAAAAGTTCAACGGTTTCTTTGTCTGTATAACCGTCTTCTATCATAGTAAGGATTTGTTG
>JAILLX010000063.1 GCA_024692925.1 bacterium | reverse complement strand
TAGCAACTAAATTCATTTTCTTTGCATTTTCAATACTCATATTAACAAGACCATCCACATTAACAAGAGTAAATTTATTTCCATTTCTTAAAAATACAAAAAATCCAGAAAAATTCTTTATAATTAAATCCTGATTACCTTCCTTAAACCAATTATCAAGAACAGGCAAATCACAATCAGCCTTATAAAGAAGTTTTCTAAGTTGATTTCTGTTTTCAGGAATATTTTGAATAGAAATAACATCCGCTTGATTTTCAAAAGCAGAAGGTTTATTACTTCTTTTACCAAATTTTCCAAATATATTCATTATTTATATTTCTCCCAAATTATAATTTTTCTACTTGAGTAAATTCCAAATCAACTTGTGTTGGCCTACCAAAGATAGAAACCGAAACCTTAACTCTTTGTTTTTCATCATCAACTTTTTCAACAACACCATTGAATGATGCAAACGGACCTTCGCAAACTTTAACTTGTTCACCAACTTCGTATGAAAGTCCAGTTGAAAGAGATTCATCATTATTTTCAAGTCTATGAAGAAGAGCATCAGCATCTTTTTCACTAACAGGAGATGGTTTTGTCCTTGAACCAAGGAAACCAGATACCAAAGGAATATCACGAACCATATGCCATGTATCATCATTCATAACCATACGGATAAGCACATATCCAGGGAAAAACTTTTTTTCAACTGAAACTTTTTTACCATTTTTAACTTCGGTTGCTTCCTGTGTTGGAATAAGGATTTCTTCAAAAAGATTTTCCGCATGGAATTTTTTAATTTTTTCTTCCAAACGTGTTACAACAGCCTTTTCGCAACCAGAATGTACATAAACAACATACCATCTAGCACTACTTGTTTTTGTTTCAACCATTTTTTGTTCGTTATTTTCCATAGCATCTACCTTTATTAAATGTTAAAAATAAAACTCATAACCCACATAAAAAATCTATCAACAAGAAAGAAAAATACAGCGGTTACAACGGAAAAAACTGCAATCATAATCGCAGAAGATACAGTTTCACGCTTGGTTGGCCAAACAACTTTTGCCACCTCTTGCTTTACTTGTTCAAAAAAAGTCACAATTTTACCAAACATAAAAACCTCACAGTTCTTTTTAATTTCACAATAAATCACGATTCTATCGCGATTCTATTTTAAAAAAGCAAAATCGTTCCCGATTCGCAATTTCTAATAAAACCACCACAAACCCAGAGTTTCTCTAGGTTTTAAATGGCAGGGGCAGAAGGATTCGAACCCTCGACACCTGGTTTTGGAGACCAGTACTCTACCAGCTGAGCTATACCCCTAACTCATTGAATTTACAGGATATACTCTTCCCAAACCATTTATTGTAGGAAAGAGTCTATTAAATTTTGCCTGTAAAATCAAGCAGTTTTTAAAGTCCCCAGTAATATACATTAAAAAAAATTAAATTTCAACCAAAAACATAAGGCAAAGACTCTATTTGACTCAATTTTTATAAAAAACTATGGACTCTTTGAATTTTTTTCTCTAATATTCAAATCAATAAGTTAAAAAACAACAAAAAGGATTTGAAAAATGAAAAAAATAGCTAATGAAAACTACGGATTATTAGAAGCTGTAAATGACGGATGGTATAAGGTAAAAGTTGATCAAGTATTAGAAAAATTAGAAAGCAATTATATGATTGATTCAATCATAAACGATATCCAATACTTAAATAAGGACTATAAAAAGGATGGCTCTTATGCCCTTGAAAAAGTCACTGAAAAGGTAAAAGCAAGAAAATACCCAAAAGATGTTGAAAATCAAATAATCGAAGAATTCAAACACGCTTTTCTTACTGAATTTTATAAAAAAGAAGAAGAAAAGAAGAAAATGAAAGAAGATAAACAAAGAAATAAACACCTAGAACAAAAACAACAAATAATTCAATATGTGGACGAACACATATTTGAATGGGCTTACAGTGATTTTGAAAATGAAGACTTAGAGGCCATAGGAAACCAAATTGCCTCTGCTCCAATCGAAATTCAAAAACTTATCGTTGATTTTGGTGAATTCAGATATTTTACAAAACCATCCGATGAAATAGTTATATATGCACTTAAAACAAAAGAAACTTCTCTTGATTGGCTTAAACCCGAACAAAGAAACAAAAATATTGATTTAATTGCTGCAGAACTTGGCCTTATTTATAACATAAAAGGAATTAAGGGTTTATCAAAAGAAGCAAAATTGGCTTTTATTGAAAATAATCCAGAAAGAATTATTACAAAAATTACTGCTGAAAACTTTAATACAAAAGAACTAACTATCTATGACTTAAATAAAAAAGAGTTAGAAGCATATAATAAAGGAATGGATACTCGTAATAAGAAAGAAGAAGAAAAACAAATCGAACTTGTTAAAAAGGATCCAAGGGCAATTTATAAAATCGAAAATCCATCTACACTTGTTAAAAATTATGCAATCAGTGCATTCCGTAGACAATGGGAAAGATAGTTTTTCTAATAAAAACTCTTTGACTTATTATTCAAAAGATATATTATATTACAAAAACTTATA
>JAILLX010000061.1 GCA_024692925.1 bacterium | reverse complement strand
ACGAACAGCAATATATGTATGTTTCGTACTCCTTTCAATATATTTTGCCAAATTTATTGTCTTAAGAATATTAAACATTATCAAAACAATACTTGCAAAAAGTCCAATAATGACATTATTAGAAAGAATACTTATATGAATTTGGGCCTTATAAATAAACTCTAATGTTTCGAAAAAGATATAGAAAAGTGCAACATTAGTCAAAGTTTTTGCAATATATTTATATGATTCGGATTGCTTTTCAAAAATATTAACATTCGAAGTTAAAACTGTTGAACTTATTAACCCAAGAGATGCAACTGTCACCCCAAAAAAACCAGCGGAATTAAGACATACAAATATAAGTATTGTCATAATAGAAAGCCCAATCAAACTGGAAAAAAAGATATTTGAAGTAGGACTTAAAAAACTTAAAATTGTAAGTTGTCCTTTTTTACCAGTAATCTTTCTTTTATTCAAATATGTTGAAATTTTTTCTGAAATGTATTTTGAAAGTATGCCAACGGAAATAACCATAAAAAGATTATAACTTAATGGATAAAACACAGTCACAAATGCCATTGAAATTAAAGGAAGAATCACCTTAAATATTTCGTTAATATTTTCCTTTGTTTCCGAATCGATATTCCTTAAAAAATACTGAAGTAAAATTGAAAATAACGACACAGAGATAAATAAACTGCTTAATAAAAACGGTAAATTTATTAATGAGAATCGAGAAACATCAATACCGAAAAATTTTGATATATTTACTATTGGAATCTGAGATGCAATGATTGCTGAACTTAAAGTTATAGTAATAATCATCACATAGTTATCAATAATCCTTAAGAATAAATTTTTAATTTTTTCCTTTTTTTCACTGCTTTTGGATAAAATGCAAAACATTTTAAATATGATATTTACAGATATTATTCCCAAAAGTAGCCATAACGAATTTAGCACATAATCCATCTTTGAAAAGTAAAAATACTTTATCAAACAATAAGAAACAAATGTTATTGATGAAAAAAAGAAATTTAATATTTCACATATTTTATACTCGATATTTTCATTTATCTCTTTAAATAATTTAGGATTTTTAATCTTTTTATATTTAAAAATACCAAAAAGAACAAGAGAAATTAAAAATAAAATACCTGATGAAATTCCCATAAATGTATTTGTGAAATCCATCATAAAAATATCCAAAAAAGAATCCATTTATATATCCCCATTTTTTTAGATTGTGCTTATATGATAACAATTTATAAATATTTTTCAAGCGAGCAATTTTTTTCTTTTATTTTGACTTATATAATTTTGTATATTAGAATTCAAAGAATATTAAATAAGAATAAAGGATTTATTATGAACCTTAAAAATATAATTATTGCAGGAAAAGAAATTTTCCCTCTTATCGAAGGTGGTAAGGGTGTTAGCGTTTCAACGGGACTTACTTGTGGAAAATGGGCAAGTTGCGGTGGTGCCGGAACATTCTCTGGTGTGAATCCTGATTTTATTGATGAGGATGGAAAATTAAAAGCTCCTGTTTTATTCAAGGGTAAAAATAGAATCGAAAGACAGAAAGAACTTATTGAATATGGAATAAAGGGGTGTCTTGATCAGGCAAAAATTGCACACGAAGAATCAAAGGGAAATGGTCTTGTCTTTATGAATATTCTTTGGGAACAAGGTGGCTCACAGGAACTTTTAAAAGGTGTTCTTGAAAAAGCAAAGGGTACGATTAAGGCAATTTCTTGTGGTGCAGGTATGCCATTTAAACTTGCAGATATTTGCTCTGAAAATGGTGTTTTTTATAATCCTATTGTTTCATCAGTAAGGGCATTTCAACTTCTTTGGAAACGTTCATATAGTCGTTTCAAAGATTGGCTTGGTGCTGTAATTTATGAGGATCCATGGGTTGCTGGTGGTCATAATGGACTTTCGAATAGTGATAATCCTAATCAACCGGAAAAGCCAATGCAACGACTTCTTGAAATAAGAAAGTTTATGAACGAAGTTGGACTTAAAAGTGTACCTATAATCATTGCTGGTGGTATTTGGTGGCTTTCGGAATGGCTTGACTATATGAATAATGAAGATATTGGACCGGTTGGTTTCCAGTTTGGAACACGTCCTATGGTGACAGTAGAATCTCCACTTTCTGAAAATGTAAAGAAAAAACTACTTAATACAGAAAAGGGTGATGTAAAACTTCAAAAATTTTCACCAACTGGACTTTATTCATCGGCAATACAAAATGAACTTTTAAAGGAATTGGAAGATCAACTTTCGCGACAAATTCGTTTCGAAGATGAGCAAAATTTTGAAACTGGGTTTGATGTTGGGGTGGAATTAACTGCAACCGGAAAAACTGTTTATATAAACAAGATTGATAAAGAAAAGCTCGAGTCTTTTATACAAAAGGGATATAACAAGGTTATGAAAACGCCTGATAATACATTACTTTTTGTATCGGAGGCAAGGTATAATGAAATACTTCACGATATGAAAAATTGTGTTGGTTGTTTATCAGCATGTATGTTTTCCGGCTGGACTCAAAAGGAAGGTTTAGTTATAAAACCAGATCCAAGATATTTTTGTATTCAAAAGGGATTACAGGGAATCGCACATACAAATGATGCTGAACATAACTGGCTTTTTGCGGGACAAATTGTTCACAGATTTAAACTTGATCCATTTTATAAAAATGGAACATTTATTCCAACAATAAGACAGTTGTTTGAACGAATCTTAACAGGATACTAAAAAATACCCCCTCAGATGAGGGGGATTTTTATCTACGAGTACATGGACCATAACCATCAAATACACATCTTCCATCTTTATATTTGTAATAAGGGTATCTTCCATAATCACTACTATATCCGCTACCATGACTAAGACTTTCATAACATTCCGTAAAACTAACAAATTCACCTCTTGGACATTGTTCTGTTGGAGTCTTTTTCACACAACTTCCACCGGAACAAGTATATCCGGAACTGCATCCGAATGATACATTTCCAAGAAAAGTTTTTGAAGAATTAGCTGTTGCGGAGGTGCTACCTGTTGTTGTGCAATACTTTACTGCATATTTTCTGTTTGAACCACAGCTTGGACCTTCATAAGTATTTCCATTAGCATTACATGCCTTGCAACTTGACGCTCCAGTTTCGTTTTGATACTGACCTATTGGGCATGAGGTACAGCTACTTGCTCCCGCAGTCGAATAAGTTCCTGCCGAACAGGTACTACAACTTCCTGCCCCTGCAGATGAATAGGTTCCTGCTGGACACTTTGTACAACTTGTTGAACCTGCGGATGAATAGGTTCCGGATGGACAAATATTACAACCACTTGCCCCAGTTGTTGAAGAATACCGTCCGGCTGGGCATACCTTACAACTTGATGCTCCAGCAAGGTTTTGGTACTGACCTTTTGGGCATGGGGTACAGGATTTTGAAGTTCCACCGGTTGAGTAGGTTCCGGCTGGGCAACTTTGGCACATTAAAAATGATGTTTCCACTGCCCCAGCTTGATTACTTGAAAAACCCGCCACTATCATGGCAGAAGTCGAAATTAAATGCTTTAGTTTCATGTTTTTCCTCCTTAAATTAAACATTCTTTTTCTTGAGGGGTCGCAACTCCTCGTTCGAAGGGCTAATCCTCCG
>JAILLX010000053.1 GCA_024692925.1 bacterium | reverse complement strand
TACATACTCATCTTTTGAAAGATTTTCAGCATTATCAATTGCAATTATTATATTCTTACCATTTGCATAGATATTAGAAAGTTTTATAAGAATTTCACTGATATTTTTGCTATCTATTTTAAGTTTATTTGCAATTACTTTTAAAAGTTCGGCTTTTTCGTCTGCACGAAGAGCTATTGTAAAATCATTATTTCCAACAGTTTCCAATATTTTATTTAAAATAACAGTTTTACCAACACCGGCATTTCCCTTTATTACAAAAATACCGTTTTTATATCTGCAAAATTCAACTATTTCATTGATTATTTTTAAATAAGATTTTTTAGGATAGAAATAGTTAATATTTTCATCACCAACGAATGGATGATTATCAAAATGAAAGTATTCCAAATAATTCATAATAAATCCCTCTTGCAAAACTATTAAATTGTTTTATAATTATATGAAATTATAAGAACAAAAACAACAAAAAAGGTTAAATTATGTCAGACAAAGAAGAATTATTGGAATTTAAAGGTACAGTTATCGATAAACTTCCTAATGCAATGTTCAAGGTTGAACTTGAAAACGGACATCAGGTTATTGCTCATACTGCTGGAAAAATGAGAAAGTTCAGAATTTGGGTTATGGTTGGTGATGTTGTAAATATTGAAATGACTCCATATGATTTATCAAAGGGCCGTATTACTTTCCGTTATAAGGATAAGCAAGGAACTATCAAGGAAGAGTTATAATCATGAATAAAAAACCAATTAATATAACGTATGAGCAGTATATATTTATGAAAAGAATGACAATAAGAAATAATGAAAAGAAATATGTCGATACACCTGAACTTAAATTTTTCAGGGGATGTCCTTATTTTCTTAGTGGAAAATGTGCTTCTTCAAACTGGGGACCAGAAAGTCCATGTAATAAATGTTTAAAAGAAGGTCAATATAATACAAAGAATGCTAACGAAGTTAAGGTATTTGTATCGCTTGAAGGTCAAAAATGCAGATAGAAAATTTATTTATTAAAAGAACAAAAGAACTTCCATCTGATGCAACAACATCTGGACATAAACTTGCGTTAAAGGGTGGATATATTCATCAAACTGGTGCTGGGCTTTATACTTATTCTCCGCTGGGTATAAAGGTATTGCATAATATTGAAAAAATCGTAAGGGAAGAACTTGACGCTGTTGGTTGTCAGGAAATGAATATGCCTGTTGTATCTCCACTTTCATTGTGGAAAGAAACTGGTCGTGAAAACATTGATGTTCTTTTAAAATTTAAAACTCGTGCAGGAATTGATGCGGTTGTAAATCCAACACACGAAGAAATTGTGACTGATTATGTTCGCTCTATTTTGCAAAGTTATAAGCAATTACCTCAATCACCTAATTCACTTTGTCTTTACCAAATTCAAACAAAATATCGTGATGAATTAAGGGCAAGAGCTGGATTGATTCGTTGTCGTGAATTTATGATGAAGGATGCTTATTCATTCCACAGTTCATGGGATGATTTGAATAGTTTTTACGATATTCTTTTGAATGTTTATCATAAAATTTACAATCGTCTTGGTATGAAAAACGTGATTGATATTTTGGCTCCTACTGGTGATATGGGTGGAAAAATTTCTCACGAATTTCAGATGATAAGTGATATTGGAGAAGATACAATTTACACTTGTTCTGGCTGTGATTATCGTGCAAACAAAGAAGTTTTAACTGATAAGGATGCCGAAGATATTTTGACTTGTCCAAAATGTGGTGCGAAGTTAAACAAACTTCGTGGTGTAGAAGTTGGTAATATTTTCCAACTTGGTGATAAATATACAAAGTCAATGAATGTATCATATACTGATGCTGATGGTAAAAAACAAATTCCTGTTATGGGATGTTATGGTATTGGTGTAAGTCGTGTTTTTGGATGTCTTCTTGAACAAAGCGAAAATGAAGCAAAGGCTGTATTCAATATGGCTGTTGCACCATACAAGGTTCATATCATTGCAATTGGCGATGGTGAGGCAAAAACTTTGGCTGAAAAACTTTACAATGATTTAGTATCTGCTGGTATTGAAGTTATTATTGATACAACTGATGATAGGGTGGGTTCAAAATTTGCAAATGCAGATTTGATTGGCGCACCGATTCGTGCAATCATAAGTCCTAAAAATATAGAAAAGGGCGTATTTGAAATGAAATATTCTGGACTTTCAGGGGAATATCCAGAACAAATAAAAATTGATGAAATATCTATGGGGGTTAAGGATATTATAGCTAAGGAGTTATAATGAAAATAATTACAAGGGAATCTTTAAACGATTCTTTAATGACCGGATATTTTAAAGATAAAGAACTTCAAAAAATCAAATTTGAAAAGGCTTGTTATACAAAGGATGATGATAATGTGCTATCACATTATTTTACACTTTACTTTGAAAAAGCATTTAAGTCGGATGTTTTGTATAAAGTAAGTGCAGAGTTTATTTCGCCTTTACAAAAATATGAACCAAATACTTTTGAACTTGGGTTTGTTGAAAAATTTGATAACTTTATTTATAAGGATAAAAACACATTACAGAATGTTGTTGTAAAAGTTCCAAGCAGACATCCAACAATCGAAAAAATTTGGAAAAAACCGGTTCATTCTCCATTTTTCCGTGATTTTGTAAACGCCTATAATTCAAATTTAGATAATCCTATTGATGTAGAGCAAACTTATGCAAATAGACTTTTCCACCCAACGGATGATTTTGAAAAATTGTTATACAGTGATGCTGATAAAAGCAATTATCTTCTTGATCAAATTAAATTTGCCTATAGGGCTGAAAGGATTAGATAGATGATAGATAAAAATTTGCAAAAAACTATTTATGATGCAAGGAAGTCATGGGGATTTGCTGATGAAGATCATATGCTTCTTGTTTGTGGTCTTACTACTGAACTTGGTGAACTTGCAACTGCAATTCGTGCACAATATGTATATCACAAACCTGCAGTACCAGAGGAAGATAAAAGTTCTTTGAAACACGAAATGGCGGATGTCGCAATATATCTTTATGCTTTGGCTGAAAAATGTGGTGTCGATTTGGAAAGTGCCGTCTTAAGCAAAATTGCGATAAATGATAAAAGATTTAAAAAATAAAATTTGCCGGTAAATCCGGCTTTTTTTTATTGTTTTTGAATTTTTTTAAGCAAAATTCTGTACGATTCTGCAACTTTTTTAAACATTTCCTCTGCCTTCTTTGAACCACCGTTTAAATCAGGATGGTATTTTTTTACCAAAGTTTTATACCTGTTTTTAAGTTGTGTTTCAGTTAAAGGAAATTTAAGTTCCAAAATACTTAATGCTTCCCACTCCTTTGTATTAAGTGAGGTTCGCTCATTTCCATAAATTTTGTTTTTATTTCTTGCCCCACCAACACGTCGCATATAGGTATTGTATATTTCAAAAGGATCATCAAGCCTACCTTCTTTTGCAAGGTTTTCAAGATTAACACCAAATTTCCAACTTGGGCTGTGCCATGTTTCATCAAGTTTATTTTCGTGTTCAATTTCTTCCTGACTCATACCATCATAAAAATTCCACGATTTATTATATTCAGAAACGTGCTTTAAACAAAACCAATAATAGTCATCAAGGTTTCGATTTTTTGGTGCACGATATTCCCCTTCCAATTCACAGTCAGGATGGTCGCACTTTCTAAAAATTTTCTTTTGCTCTTTAATCATAACTTTTGATTATACAAAAATTCCCAACCAAAGACAAGAGAAAGCATAAAATTTTTATTTTTTAAACAATTTTGCTAATGGATGTTTTTCTTCTATAGTAGATTTAAGTTTATCTGTCATAATGTGGGTATAGATTTGAGTTGTCGCAATATCCGAATGTCCCAACATTATTTGCACCGCCCTTAAATCTGCACCACCAGCTACAAGGTGGGACGCAAACGAATGTCTGAAAACATGGGGTGAAACACGTGCCGGATCAATTCCAGCGGAAATTGCAATTTCTTTTAAATTTTTGTAAAACGCATCACGTGTTTGATGTCCGCTTATACTTTTTGATGGAAATAAAAATTTTGAATCTTTACCTTCTGGAATGAAAATTTGCCTTACTTCCTTGTATTCTTTAAAAAGGTCAATTGCCCGTTTATTAAGTGGTACCAAACGTTCCTTTGATCCCTTTCCCATTACTTCGATAAATTCATTTTTAACAAGTGATTTTAAAGGAAGTGATACCAACTCGCTTACTCTTAATCCGCTGGCATATAAAAGTTCCATTTGAAATTCCAACCTTATTCCACGTGCAGAATGAATTTGTTTTGCAGTTTTTATCAAAAGTTCAATTTCTTCCTTTGATAGATATTTTGGTAAAGATTTCCCAGTTTTTGGTAAAAAAATTCCTGATGTCGGATTCGTTTTTATAATATTTTCCGAAAGCAAAAAAAGGTAAAAAGAATTCATTGCCGAAAGTTTACGTGCTTGTGATTTTGCGGAATAATTATTTTCCCTAAGGAATGAAAGATACTGTTTTATATCAGTTTTTTTTGCATCCTTTAAATTATTTATTTTACATTCTGTTTTAAGGAAATCTTGTAATTCTGATAAATCAGTATAATAGGCAAGTGATGTATTTTTTGATACACCCTTTTCCGCAAGTATCATTTCCAAAAATTGCCTTATTACATTTTCCATAGAAATATTTTACTACTATTTCCAAAAAAGGGCAAATAAAAAAGCCTGACTTTCATCAGGCTTATTATTTTTAGTGTTTATCAAAGTAAAGGTTTCCCTTTTCCTTTAATGTATGTCTTGTAAATCCCTTTTCGGTAAATATTTCCACAGTTTCATCAACCATTCTTGGATTACCGCAAAGGAAAACATGAAAATCTTCAGGTTTAATTTTTACGCCAAAATCTTTTTCAATTGTGCCATTTGTGATTAAGCTTTGGGCATGACCCTTATATCCGTTCCATTCCATACCAATTTCCTGATCAGCACGGGAAACAATTGGGTAATAACGGAAGTAAGGAGATTTTTTTTGAAGTTCTTCTAATTCACCCTTAAATCCAAGTTCATAAGTATGTCTTGCACCATGGATAAGTGCAACCTGTCTTTTTCCGTTAAGTATTTCATCTTTGTGTTCACGAATCATACTTACAAACGGAGCGATTCCGGTACCTGTACTAATGAATAAAAGGTTTGCATCTTCTTCAACACCATCAAAGTTCATTAACCCAGCAGCCTTTTCACCCATAAATATTTCATCACCAGCCTTTAGATTGAAAAGCCTTGGTGTAAGTTTACCATCTTTTACCAAAACAATATAAAATTCAACTTCATCTTGACTTGGTGCAGAAGTTATAGAGTAAGCACGTCTGTGCCATTCACCATCAAGATTATTTGCATCATCAGGAAGACCAAGCACAGCAAATTGTCCAGCCTTAAATTCAAACTTATGTCCATCTTTGAATGAGATGAAGAAAAGTTTTATTTCCGGAGTAATATCCTTTATATTTTTAACAATTGCATTATATTGCATAATAACACCCTTTATTTATTACAATTGAGATATAATGATACTTCAATTATTAAAAAAAATCAATTGCAAAAAATAAAATAGTGTGTTATACCTCTAAACATATACAAAAAGACTATAAAAATCAAAAAATCAACGGAACAAATTAAAACTTTTTAAAAAAGTTCCAAAGATTGTTTTTATAACTTAAGGAGATGAAAATGTTAGATAAGATACCTATGACTCCTGCTGGACTTAATAAATTAGAAGAGGAGTTAAAAAATTTAAAATATAATGAACGTCCTGCTGTGATACAGGCTATATCTGAGGCACGTGCTTTGGGTGATTTGTCTGAAAATGCGGAATACCACAGTGCAAAGGAAAAACAAGGTTTTGTTGAAAGTCGTATTTCTTATTTGGAAGGTGTTATCAGTTCTGCTGAAGTTATTGATCCAAAAAAGATGTCTGGTGATACCGTTCGTTTCAGTGCGACTGTCACAATTGTTGATGTTGAAACTGATGAAGAAAAAGTTTATCAAATTGTTGGTAAAGAAGAAGCTGATATCCAAAGTGGTAAAATCTCTTACGACAGTCCAATTGCTCGTGCCTTGATTGGTAAGGAAAAGGGTGAAGAAGTGACTGTTCAATCTCCAAAGGGACCAAGAGATTTCGAAATTACCAATGTTGAATATAAATAAGGAAAAAACTATTATGAAAAAACTTATCCTTTTATTTTTGTTATGTGGTTTTGTTGCATCATGTGGTGTAAAGGGAAAACTTGAAAAACCTGAAAATGCAAAATACAGACGTACATACCCAAAATATTAGGATAGGTTTTTTATCTTTAGTAAACCTCTTGACTCTTAATTAAAATTTTACTATATAAGACTTGTAAGTTAATAGGTTTGTTATGGAAAAAAATTCTTCTAAAAATATGCTTTCAAAGTCCGTGAATTTTTCACTTTCGGGTGGACTTCCCGCATCAGTAAATGATGGCGGTATTTCGGCATATATAAATATGGTGAAGAATATCCCGCACCTAAGCCCAGAGGAAGAATATGATTTGGCGGTAAAGGTTCAAAAAAATCATGATTTGGAGGCTGCGGAAAAACTTATTAAATCAAATTTATTTTTGGTTGTTGCAACTGCGTTTGAATATAAGGGGTATGGGCTTCCTATCTCTGATATAATTTCCGAAGGTAACATCGGTCTTATGAAAGCAGTAAAAAAATTTGATCCGGATAAGGGATTTAAACTTTCAACTTATGCACTTTGGTGGATAAGGGCGACTATCAATGAATTTGTTCTTTCATCATGGAGTTTGGTAAAAATTGGAACTCAAGCTGCACAGAAAAAACTTTTCTTCAGTCTTAAAAAGATAAAGGCAAAATTGGGTATTTATCACGATTCCGACCTTACCCCTGATGAAACAAAAAAGGTTGCTGGCGAACTTGATGTAAGCGAGGAAGATGTTATTGAAATGAATCGTCGTGTTGCAAAAGATAGTTCCCTTAACAAGGTGATTTCCGATGATGATGAAACGGAAACAATGAATATGTTGGTCGCAGATACTCCTGCACCAGAAGAAATTACGGCGAATGATGAAATGCGAGCATTAAGGACAAAAATGCTTCGTGATGCAATGGCAACACTAAATCCACGCGAACAACTTATTCTTTCTCGCAGAAGGTTGACTGATACACCGGCGACTTTGGATGATTTATCGGTTGAATTAAAGGTAAGTAAAGAACGCGTTCGCCAAATCGAAAGCAGGGCGATGGAAAAACTCTCCCTCTCACTTTTAAAAGAAAAGAACCGGCTTTTTGGAAAAAATAATTAAACAATATCTGTAATTGCCCTGATGTTTCCTTCACGATTTATCTGAACCACGCGAATTTTTTTACGCATTTCTTCCAATGCCTTTTCTTGGTTAAGGTTAGGGAAGGTGTGAAGTATCCTGTCCACAAAAGCCTTGTATGCACTTTCTGGTGATTCGGCATGAATAGTTGAATAGAAATGTTTATGTCCTGTATTCATAAGTTCCCAAATCGCACCGGCATTTTCGGTTGAAATTTCACCACCCATAATTGCATCAGGTGTCATACGTACAACCAAGTCAATTACATCCTTGTATGAAAAGTAATTTGTTTGTTGTGTTCGTGATAAAAGCAAATGAACATGGTTTTTTTGTGGCACAATCAATTCACGGCTATCTTCAATGGTAATAACACGAAGATTCGGTGAAAGTAGTTTTAATATATTGTTTAAAAAAGTAGTTTTACCAGTCGCAGTTGCACCACTGATAAGCAAATGTTCCCCACTGGCAATAATTTGCATCAACCTTTCGTATGGGTCCGAAGATAATTCTTTTTGTTCAGATTTAAGGGTTGTTAATTCCTCTCCTTTTACTAAACCATAATCGGCAAAATTAAAATCCACAGTTTCCTTTTTAGTCCTAATTGCAATAGCAACGCCACCCTCTATATCATCATTATCATAAAGGACATTTTTACCTGCGATTCCCGAAAAACGCTCATCATTTGGAAGTGTAGCATATACAACCGGAGTTCCCTCCACCGGATCAAATGGAACCTCATACGAATTTGCAACAATATTCATTATATCAACAAGGTACTGTTTCGAAAGGTTTTTATCATATTCCATAACCCATGGAATTTCACGTTTTCCACGAAGCCTAAGCCAAACTTCACCCGCTTTGTTAATTGCAACTTCCTCGATATTCGATTGTGAATACCAATTAGAAAGATATTTTAATGTAGAAAGTAAAACTTCGTTTGCCATAATCCCCT
>JAILLX010000033.1 GCA_024692925.1 bacterium | reverse complement strand
ACTTATACTTCCGGGACTTATTAACGTATACGGACTTTTGGCAGGAACGATACAGCCATACATTTTTTCTGTGCTTGCAATGGTATATATTTCTGCAGGTATGGGAGAACCATCAGAATCAGAAATGGAAGAGTTAATGACTCTGCAACTTGAACGAATCTGATGAATATAAATTTATTAACAAAAAGAAAGGTAGGTATAATATGGATATGGGTTTAGTTTGGATAGCAGTTGCTTCGGTTATTGGTGCAGCAGTTGCTGTTGGTTTGGGTGGTATTGGTCCATCTTTTGCAGAAGGTTTTGCAGTAAAGCAAACTATTGCAGCAATGGCACAACAACCTGATGAAGCAAGCAACCTTAGAAGTACTTTGTTCGTTTCTATGGCTATGCTTGAATCATGTGCGATTTATGCTTTGCTTGTTGCAATGATTTTGATTTTCAGTAATCCATTTTGGAACTATGGCATTTCAGTTGTTGCTGGAAAATAAAAATTTTTAAAAAAGTTTAAGGGATTTTGTTATGAATATAAATTGGTCTACGGTATTTTTTCAAATAATAAACTTTTGGATTATTGTTTGGATTTTAAAAAAGTATCTTTTTAAACCTGTTTTATCATCTATGGATAAAAGGGAACAAATTATACAATCAAGATTAAAAGAAGCAGAAGATGCGAAAAAAAATGCCGAAAAGGAAAAACAAAATCTTTTGAATAAGATTGCATCACTTGAACAATCAAAGAAAAGTATTTTAGCAGAGGCATACAAAAAAGCTGATGCTGAATATGCAATTATGCTTAAATCTTTTAATGCTGAAATGACTGGAAAACGTCAAGCCTTTGAGGAACAAGTTATTTTGGAACGTGAATTTTTACGAAATTCAATAAAAGATTTGGCTGGGCAAACGATACTTAAAACTTTGGCTGATGCTCTTCAAAATCTTGCAAACAAAGATGTGGAAAAAGCTGTTCTTGATAATTTTATTGAGAAATTAAAATCAAAGAATGTTGAAAAAATTTCTGAACTTAAAAAATATTATAATAAAAACAAAGTTCTTAATATCAATACTTCGTTTGATTTAGATGTAAAAACAAAACAACTTATTTCTCATACTGTTTCTGATGTATTAGAAGAAAAAAGTTTAAAAATTGATTTTGCAAAACATCAAGATATTATTTGCGGAATTGAAATTGTGTGTCCCCCACTTCTTATCAGTTATGGTGTAAATACATATATTTCAGAATTTAAGAAAAATCTTGATGATGGATTGGCTGAACTTACAAAAACTGTGAAAATTAGTGATGATAAAAAATAGGGAGTAATTTAATGTTAAATGAAACTGTGAAAGATACTATAAACAAAGTTGAAAAAATTGCACATAAAACAAAGGCTTCGGTTATATCCGAAGAGGTAGGACAAGTTATTGAAATTGTTGGGAATATTGTCACTTGTTCCGGACTTTCCAGTGTGCAAATGGATGAAATGGTCACCATCCAAGATTCAAAGGGTATCGTTATCAACCTTGATGAAAAAATGGTCGGCATTATCCTTCTTGATAATCCAAGAAATATAAAATCTGGGGACAAAGTAAAACGTACCGGACATATTGCCGATGTCCCAGTTGGACCTGAACTTTTGGGAAGGGTAATTGATCCAACCGGTAATCCATTAGATAACGGGACAAAAATCACAACAAAGGAACGATATAATATTGAAAGAGAAGCTCATCCTATTATGGAACGACAATCTGTATCAGTACCTTTGCAAACTGGAATAAAAGCTATTGATGCGATTATTCCTATTGGTCGCGGACAAAGAGAACTTATTTTAGGGGACAGACAAACTGGAAAGACTGCATTGGCTATTGATACTATAATTTCACAAAAAGATACTGGCGTTATTTGTATTTACTGTGCCATAGGACAAAGAGCAGACAGTGTTGCAAAAGTTATTGATGTATTAAAACAAAAAGACTGTATGAAAAATACAATTGTTATGGTTGCAGGTGGAGAATCTTCCCCTGGGCTTTTGTATATTGCTCCGTATGCAGCAACATCAATGGCTGAATATTTTATGGAACGTGAAGGAAAAGATGTTTTAATAATTTATGATAATTTAAGTGTTCATGCACAGGCATATAGGCAACTTTCATTATTTTTAAGACGACCACCTGGCCGTGAGGCATTCCCTGGAGATATATTTTATATACATTCAAGACTTTTGGAAAGATCAACTAGGTTAAGACCTGAATATGGTGGTGGTTCTATAACTGCACTTCCGATATGTGAAACATTGGCGGAAAATGTTTCTGCATATATTCCAACAAACCTTATATCAATAACTGATGGGCAAATATTTTTAACAAATACACTTTTCCAAAAAGGTATTATTCCTGCAATAAATATTGGTATTTCAGTTTCACGTGTTGGATCAAAGGCTCAACTTCCGGCTTATAAAGCGGTTGCTGGGGATATGAAAATATCTTATTCTCAATTCGAAGAATTAGAGGCATTTTCTAAATTTGGAACTCAACTTGATGAAGCGACACAAAAAACTTTAAGACGGGGCGAAATTATTCGTGAAACATTAAAACAACCTCAATATAAACCATTAAAAGCAAGCGAACAAATTATTGTAATTTATGCAACAAATATTGGTGCGTTTGATGATATTGAAATTAAGTATATAAATAAAATTCAAGATGAACTTATTAAAAAGGCTCATATTTCTATTCCTCATATACTTAAAGAAATAGATGATGGTTTAAAACTTAATGAAAAATTTAAGGAAGAAATTAAAAATTTAGCAACTGAAGTTGTTAACAACTTTAAACCAGAAGAAAAGGATTAAAATGCAAACTTTGGAAGGGTTAAAACGTAGAATAAAAACTACTACTTCACTTAAGGATATTGTAAGTAGTATGAAAACCCTTTCGGCGGTAAGTGTTGGGCAATATGAAAAATCGACAAAGGCATTAAAACAATATGCAGATAGTGTTGAACTTGCCTTGCTTGCACTTATACGTGGACGAACAATTCCGAAAAAAAATAATCAAAAATTCAAGGAAGAAGTTGTTGTAATAGCCCTTGGCTCGGATCAGGGATTGGTTGGAAAATTCAATAAATCCATTGCAAAATTTACCGTTCAAACATTAAAAGAAAAAAATATAAATCCAAAAGATACTACATTGATTGTTGGTGGGAAAAGTTTGGCTTCAAAAATTGTATCTTTGGGCTATGATATTGATACTTTGTTTACTATGCCAAGTTCGGTAAAGGCAATGATTACCGTATCAAAAAAAATTGTATTCAAACTTAGCGAAATACAATCTCGTCAACAAAATGGAATTAAAGATTTTTCTTTCTCAAATAGACAACTTAAAGTATTTTTATTTTACAATAGCAAGGATGAACATTCGTCCATAAAACAAAATATGATTCAACTTTTACCGATTGATGCCGATTTTTTAACAAAGCTAAGTGAAAGAAAATGGCCAACAAAAAATATTCCAATTTATGCCCCACGAAGCAGAAGAACTTTGTTTTCATTATTTATGCAACAACTTTTGTTTGTAAATATTTATAAGGCTGTTGCTCAAAGTTTAGCATCGGAACATTTTACCCGTATGATTTCTATGCAAAATGCAGAAAAAAATATTGATGAACATTTGGATGCAATGAATCTTGAATATCAACAACGAAGACAAACTGAAATAACTAATGAATTATTAGATGTTGTTGTTGGTGCCGAAGTCTTAAAATCAAAAAAGAAATAATATTATAATTTAATTGAATCCATATTTTGTTTGTGATACAATTTATCCTGTGTTTAACAAAAATTTAAGAGGTGAATTATGGCTGGAAAAGTTTCTAAAAAAGCAAAAGTTGTAAAACCTGTTGCTGGTAAAAAATCTGTATCTAAAAAGACTGTGAAATCCGTTAAGAAAACAAATGTTGTAAAAATAAGTTCAAAAAAATCAAGAATTGCATTCGCGGTTATAACTGTTGCATTATTATTTGCCTTGGTGTTTGGTATAATTTCATTTTTCCCATGCTATAAACGTGAAAAATTTGCAATAGTTGCGAAAAATGGAAATGAAAAAGTTATTTTAAAACTTGAAATTGCAGATACTGATGAAGCAAGGTTGAATGGATTGATGAATCGTGAAGTTTTAAATAAAAACACAGGTATGCTTTTCGATTTTGTTGAACCAAATTATTATTCAATGTGGATGAAAAATACACTTATCCCTCTTGATATGA
The DNA here is from genome assembly GCA_024692925.1 of bacterium. Taxonomy (GTDB): domain Bacteria; phylum Pseudomonadota; class Alphaproteobacteria; order Rs-D84; family CACZYB01; genus CACZYB01. Next base: position 1,577 of record JAILLX010000033.1, on the reverse strand, counting down.
TTTTCTTTAATGAAAATGGAAAGGTTATAAAAACTGCATCGGATAGAGTTCCTATGAACGAAGATTTGATTAATCCTTGTTCAATCGAATTTGAAAACAAAATAAAATCTTCAAAGGGAAAAGCTGTGGATGTTGATAGTTTCTTTGAAAAATGCGAAACAAAATATCTTAAACCAAAAAATTTAGTTAGATATGTTATTGAAGTACCTGCGGGAACAGTAAAAGCCTCAAAAATTCGTGTTGGTGATATTTTGTTGAAGAAATAAAAATTTATTGCTATTATGACTGCTATATTATCGAATATAGCAGTTTTTTATTTGAAAGGAATGAACTATGAAACAAACATCAAAAAGACAATATCAAGTTGGTGAAGTTTTAAAAAGGACTTTGTCAAATATGTTCAGAGAAGGTTTATTCGAAGAAAAAATTTCTGATTTATTTTCAATTACCGAAGTAAGCCCAAGTCCTGGATATCAAACTGCGTGGGTATTTGTTTCTGCGATGGACCCTACAAAAAACGAAGCAATTGTAAAAAAATTAAATGAAATTTCAGGGGAAATAAGGTTTATGTTGGCAAAAAAAATTGATATGCGTTCAACACCTGCACTTATTTTTAAATTTGATAATTCCCTTGATTATGCAAACAGAATCGAAGAAATTTTGAATTCTCCGGATGTAAAACAAGATTTGGAATCTTAAATTATTTCTTTATTTCAATTACAGCTGATGCCTTTAACTTTTCAAAATATTTGTTTGAAAAGGCATCAAGTTTATTTTGAAGGATTGAAAAGCGGAATTCTTCTTTTTCTTCATTTGAAAATTCACGTGTAAAACTTTGTTTATCACAAATGAAAAACACCGTACTGTTTCCATTTATTTCCAATGGTTTTGTCGCCTTTGAAATTTCAGAATGAGATAAAAGAGATGCAAGTTTTTTATCCATTTGATTATCAATAAGGGTAAATTTTAAACCACTTCCATTTTCACCTTTTTCCTTTGCAAGCTTAATAAAATCCTCACAATCAGAAATATTATTTGCCTCATTTATCAAGGTTTGAAAATTTTGTGATGGAAGAATAAGCGATGAAATTTCATACTTATATTGTTTTTCATTTTTTGCATTATCAATAAGTAAATTAAGTTCACTATCCGAAACCTTTACATATGCACGAAGAACGGAATACATAAATTTCATCCAAATAACATCAGCTTCGACCTGTTTGTTTACAACACTTTCATCAATATCAAGATTTTTAACTAATTCCTTATAGCCACCTTCTGGAAGTCCCAAATATTTTTCCATACGAACTTTTGCATCAATAAGTTCGGCTGGGCTTACATGAATACCAAAACGGTTAGCCTCGGCAATTTTAATTTTGTCATCAATCATTTCAGAAAGAACTTTTGCCTCTATTTCACTATCTGATAATTTATATTTATTGATTTTTAATAGTTCCTTTGAAAGTTTTGCACGCTCAGCCACATCATAAGATGTGATTATTTCACCATTAACTATGGCAAGGACTTTTACCTCTGATGCAAAAGACGATAGAGATAAAAAAGAAAATAGAATAGAT
>JAILLX010000020.1 GCA_024692925.1 bacterium | reverse complement strand
AATTTCGTTCGTTTGCTTTTTGTTTATTTTTGCCTCTTTTAATCATCAATTTATTGCGAATGCAGATGATGATATTGCTAAAAATGAAATCGAAGTTGATTTTTTTGAAGAAAACTTTCCATTAAAAAAGGTTAGTGGTGAATATTTTATCAATGATTTATCTTATGCAAAGGATGAAAATTTTCTTCATCATAAATTTTATTATAAATTCGGAATGAACGATTGCTATGTTCACAAGGATATTTATCCAAACATTTTGAAATTACAGGAACTTTTGAAACAACATAATGTAAAGGCGATGATGTTTGATTGTTTCCGCCCACACGAAGCTCAAATTTATATGTGGAACCGTAATCCAAATCCATATTTTCTTGCGAACCCAAATAAAAAGGGATCCTTGCATTCAAAGGGTTTGGCATTGGATATTGGACTTGCTGATATGAATGGAAAAAAGTTGGAATTTGCAACTGGTATGGATCATTTTGTTGCTGAATCTGCCCACGCATATAAGTGTAAACCAGAGGAGCAATATAAATGTGATAATCGTGCACTTCTTAAATCTATAATGGAGCAGGCTGGTTTCCGTAGCATTAAAAATGAATGGTGGCATTATCAAAAACCTGGTGATTTATCTTCATACCCACTTATCAGAATATGTGATACAAAGGGTAGTGCTTGTTACGGAAAAGATGTAAAATAATTGTATAAATTTTTTCCTTGTCCTCACAATGATAAATGTTTATGTTTCACTGGATCCTAGTGTCAAGCTACTTGGATGACATAAAAAAGTACATTATCCCTCAGCCTCAGTCCGTTATTCCATCCACAAATCATTGTCATTAAAGTAGCCCGACACTGGAATCCACAATAAGACAACACATCCACTGTCATTCCGGACTTGATCCGGAATCCATAAATCAAAAAAATTTCAACTGCCCCACAACCAACCCAAAGCCCTTTTGCACTTTTTTTCTGATAAATAATAGAAACTAATTGGCTATTTTTTTTTGTTAAAATAGAGGGCGATAGGAAACTCAAAGAGATTTTTATATTGTAGGGATGACTAAATCTAATATTCTTAAGGTAGTTGATGAAAAATTAGAACAAAAAACTTCTAAAGATAAAAGTGTTATTGATAAAGCGGTTCAAAATAAACTTTCTCAAAAAGATTAAAAAAATCCCCCTCATCTGAGGGGGTGTTTTTTAAGTGGTTTAACCTTTACTTAATATTCCATTTAAAGGCACCATCTTCTTTCAAAATAACCCTAGAACCCTTTATCCCAGATTCTGTGACTTGCTTTTGAACACGTTCAGCATCTTCTTTGTTTGCGAATTCGCCAAGACGTACCTTGTAAAGTGTTTCACCGTTAACAACTGATTTGAAAATCTTTACAGTTCCAAAAGTTGTAAGTTTATCTTTCATTGCCTCCGCCTTTTCATAAGTAGAATATGCCGCAACCTGAACAAAATATTCACTACCATTTGATTCTGGTGCAGGAGCCACTACAGGAACAGGTTCTGGTGCAGGTGCAGGTACTGGCTCTGCCACAGGAGCAGGTTCCGGAGCAGGTGCAGGTTCTTCAACCTTAGGAGCCTCTGCTGGTTGTATTTCAGCAGAAGAATACGCAATATTTGGTTCATAAATATCAGTATTTTGTGAAGCCATAGCAAGATCCTTTAAATTCTTACTTTCCTCTGGCAAAATTTCAACACGAACACGTGCAGTCCCTTTTTCTTTTATTCTTAATACTTCCGCAGCCGCAGACGAAAGGTCGATAATTCGGTCCCTTGCATATGGACCACGATCATTAACCTTTAATGTCATACTTATGCCATTTTCCAAATTTGTCACACGAACAAGTGATGGCATAGGAAGTGTTCTGTGTGCAGCAGTAAACTTTGTTTCATCAAATATTTCACCATTAGCAGTTTTTCCACCACTAAATGATGGACCATACCATGATGCCATACCAATTTCACTATAGTTATAATCTTCGTGTGGATAATATGAAACACCATCAATTAAATATGGGTTTCCAATCTTATATGTTCCCATTGCAGCAAAGTTTGTTTTTGCGACATCATTTGGTTTATCATCGACAATAGGTTGTTGTACTTCTGGTACTGGCTCAACCATAACCGGAGCTTCCACAGTATTAACCTCATCAATAATTGATGGTTGATTCATACTTTTTATTCTAGCAGATCCGTCACCACCATTTAAGAGTGTTTGTGATGTTATAGGTGCAGTTGCAGACCCAATTGGAATAGTATTATCAGACATTGCACAAGATGCAAGTAATGCCGACAAAGTTAAAAAAGATTTATATTTTTTCATTTTTTTCTTCTCCCTTTACGATACTATAATATCATATTTTTTAACTACTTACAAGTTTATTTTAAGTATAAATATAAAAATATGCCAAGAATGATTCGGTATATTGCAAATGGTTTAAATGAACAATGCTTTAACCATAACATTATAAACTTTATTGTCATTATAGAGAATATAAATGAAAATATCATTACACCAAACAATGGTAATATGTTAACATCTATAGGATTTATTACGAATTTTAATATTCCACCACATGTCACAAAAATTATTGTTGGAATAGAAAGTAAAAATGAAAATTTAAGTGCATCCTCTCTTTTATATCCTAAAAAAAGTGCAGATGTCGTTGTAATTCCGCTTCTGCTTACCCCAGGGATTGCAGATAAAATTTGAAAAAGTCCGATGTAAAATGCATTTTTTATTGATATATTTTTCAAAGATAATTTTTTTGCCCCAAATTTATCAGCAAAATAAAAAATTGAACCAAAAATTATACTTGTATAGATAACAATTTTGGGGTTGCGAAATTCTATTTTAAATAAAAAGAGCATAATTCCTAAAAATAATATAGGTAAACTTGCAATTATTAAGGAATAGCATAAA
>JAILLX010000015.1 GCA_024692925.1 bacterium | reverse complement strand
AAAAAAACTTTTACTATATTCAAAATGAAAAACAAAGTCTTTACAAATGACTTAAAAACAGGTAAAATCAAAAGGAATAAAACAAAAGTAGTAAAGAATGACAGAAGAAAAAAACACTCAACCTCATTATATCGGACACAGAGAAAGGCTTAGAAAAAAGCTTCTTGAATCAAATGGTGATGTTTTTGCAGATTATGAATTGCTTGAACTTTTACTAACTATTGTAATTCCACGACGTGATGTAAAACCTTTGGCAAAAGAATTACTTAAAAAATTTTCAACATTTGCCGGTGTAATAAATGCACCTACATCTGAACTTTTAAAAATAAGTGGTATTGGTGAAGCAACTATATCTGCATTCAAAATAATCAATCTTTCGATGGCTCGTGTTTTAATGGATAAGGTAAAAGAAAGTTCTGTTATTTCAAATTGGCAAGAGTTAATAAATTATTGCCAGTTAAACATTGGTAATAAACAAACCGAAGAATTTCATATTTTATACCTTGATACAAAATGTCATTTAATAAAGGATGAAACTCATACAACTGGGACAATAAATACTTCGTCTGTTTACCCAAGGGAAATTTTAAAACGGGTATTAGAAGTTGGTGCATCAAGTGTAATTATCGTACACAATCACCCAACTGGTGACACGACACCATCTAATGCTGATATAAATATAACAAGAAAAATAAAGGAAAGTCTTAAAACTATTGATGTTCCACTTCATGATCATTTAATTGTCGGAAAGGGAAATTATTTCAGTTTTAAATCTTTTGGAATTTTATAAAACGAAAGGATTATTATTATGTTATTTAAAAAAGATAAAAAGAAAAAAAATACATCAGTTAAAAAAACTCCAAAGGCTGTAAAAAAAGCTAAAAAAATTATTGAAACACCAAAGGTTGAAAAGAAAAAACTTATCAAAACAAGTATGAATTTATCCGCATCCGATAATCGTGTTTATTTCGGAGCTCTGGGTGGTATGGGTGACAAAATTGGTTGCAACCTTTACCTTTATGGAACACGTGGTGATTGGGTAATTATTGATATGGGTATTGGTTTTCCAACCGAACGTATGGCTGGTGCTGAATATGTAATACCTGACTCGACATTTTTAAAATCAATAAAAGACAGGGTAAAGGCAATACTCCTTACTCATTCTCACGAAGATCACTACGGTGCAATTCCATACATTTGGCAAGAAGTAGGATGCCCAATTTACGGAACTGCATTTGCATTAAAAATGCTTGAAAATAAACTCGCAGAAAATGATTTGCTTGGAAAAGTTCCAATGCGTAAAGTATCAAAGGAAGGTGCACATTTCAAACTTGGTGCATTTGATGTTGAATATTTTCATTTGACCCACTCTATTCCACAATCAACTGGTATTATTCTAAGGACTGAACAGGGAGCAATTCTTCACACTGGCGATTGGAAATTTGACCCTACCCCACTTATGGATAAGCCAAGTGATATGGCGACACTTAAAAAACTTGCCCGCGAAGGTGTACTTGCCGTTATGTGCGATTCAACAAATGCACTAGAATTAAATCACAGCCGAAGCGAAGCTGATGTTGTTGTCGAACTTGAAAAAGTTGTAAAAGAAATAAAATCCGGTAAGGTTGTAATCACCTGTTTTGCAACAAACGTTGTTCGTATGCACAGTATTTTCAAAGCAGCCCAAGCAACCGGCCGTAAACTTGTTGTCCTTGGTCGTTCAATGGAAACAATTATTGATATTGCAAAATCCGAAGGTTATCTCCAAGATTTTGAATACATTTCTGCTGATGAAGCATTTAAAATTGATGATAACAAAGCACTATATCTTTGCACTGGAACTCAGGGCGAACCACGAAGTGTCCTTACCCGAGTTTCTGAAAATGCCTATACTGATTTAAAACTTCATGCTGGCGATACTGTAATCTTTTCATCAAAGATTATTCCTGGAAACGAAGAGTCTATTTTAAATGTTCAAAACAATCTTTCACGTCAGGGTGTAAATGTTATCACAACACTTGATAACCCACACATTCACGCATCCGGTCACGGAAGCAAGCCTGAACTTGAACAACTTTACAATCTTTTAAAACCACAAATTGTAATCCCAGTTCACGGCGAACCAATCCACCTTTTCCGCAATGCAAAAATTGCCACTGAATGTAAGATTAAAAATGTTGAAATTATTGATAACGGAGATTTTATTGCAATAGAAGACGGCAAAAAACCTGTTGTCGTTGAAAAAATTCCAACTGCGGAAATTATCATTGATGGAACACGACACATTTCTGCAACCAACGATGTCTTCTCTGCACGCCGTAAAATAAACTATAACGGTGCAGTATTCATAAGCCTTATTATGAATAAATCCGGACTTGTTGGAAAGCCAGAGATTTCTTCTGTCGGAATGTTCGAAACAGACAGTACCGGAATGATAAAGTCCGCAATCATTGCTGAAATAAAATCGACAATTAAAAACCTATCGAAAAAGGAAATCAGCCGTGATGACACAGTCCGTGAAATCACTGTTGCAAGTACCCGCCGAGTAATCCGAGATTTAATGGATAAAAAACCACCAATCTCTGTACATATTGTAAGGATTTAAAAAAAAGTAAAAAAAGTACTTGATTTTATACAAAATATAGGTTATAAATTACTCACTATTCCGGTGTAGCGCAGTGGTAGCGCAGTTGACTGTTAATCAATTGGTCGTTGGTTCGAATCCATCCACCGGAGCCATAAAATCAAACCTCGCCTTGTGCGGGGTTTTATTTTTGCTTCTGATGAGAGGGAACGAAACACACAAAGTCGGTTCGGTGAAGGCAAAGCCTGAACGACGCCGAAGGCGGTCCGAAGGACGAACGAAGTGAGCAATCCATCCACCGGAGCCATAATAGGAAAGCCGTCCGCAAGGGCGGTTTTTTCATTACTCATCAAAAATTTACCCCCTAAAAATAATTCGTAAAAACAAATTATTAAGCACTCACAACCCATCTCCAAAATCTAATTATAATAAATTTTTTGCATTTTTTCTCATTTTGTTCTTGATTATATAATAATAGAATATTATAATAAGTTCTATTATTATTAGAAATAACACAAAGCCCATAGGAGAATTTTATGATTACAAAGGCAAAATTAAAACACGGAAATATTGTTGATGATGTCAAGGTTTCTTTTGGAAAAGATGAGGTTTTCCTTTTTAAAAATTCTTTGCCGGATGGAATCGTTCCAAACATCGGCGACGAGATTATTTTGGACTTTGAGAACAGCCATTTGCTCATAAATTCAGTTGTCCCTCTCATCACCGGAAAAATCGATTGGGACAACTACGCCCTTAAGGTGGAAGTAGTGTAATTTGTCGTAGGGATTATGAAAATAAGCCTCTTTTAAAAAAGGGAAAATGAAATAGCCTACGAAACAATGAGATTGGAGCAGATGAGGGGAATCGAACCCCCGTGTCTTGCTTGGGAAGCAAGCACTCTACCATTGAGTTACACCTGCAATAGTCCATAGTTCACGATTTTAATGATTTAACTTTGGAGCGGGTGAAGGGAATCGAACCCTCACGGCCAGCTTGGAAGGCTGGAACTCTACCATTGAGCTACACCCGCATAACAGAGAGATATTATATATATATTTTATCAAGTTGCAAGAAAAAAATAAAAAAAGAGTGCCAAATATTTGACACCCTTATTTTTCCAAAAATTAAATTAGAAACGAAGCATTAACCCAACTTTAACCATTGGGAAAATCTTTACATTCGTAATAGCTTCAGTAAGATCTTCATATTCTTCTTTTGTATCTTCAAGAAGTTGTTTTACAACATCGCTATCTTGAGAAATTGTTTCCGTTCTGCAAGAAGCTGGAGAATCAGTAAAACATGCTGTCAATTCACCAGTACCAGTTAATTCTGTCTCTATTCTTGGATTATCAATGAATACAACTCCGGCATCAAAGTAAAATTTTAAACCATAAAGAATTTGAAAATCAAAACCTGTACCAAGATATGGTCCTTTTACATCAACAGCCAAAGCTGCTCTTAACATTGCATCAGCATTACCAGAATATTTAATACCTTGCATTTCAAATGTTTTAGATGCTGACTTATGCATATAAATATCCATATCAAAATCACCAGTATAATAACCACCACTGATTCTGAAGTTTCCAAGGAACCATGTATTTCCAAATGGATAGAAATCAATCAAAGCACCATAATTTGTTCCATTAATCATACCAGTAAAGTCATTATCAGCAACATCAATAGGATTTTCTTCTAAGTAATCTTTAATCTTACTTTCAAGTGGCTTCCAAGAGTTATAATCTATTCTAAAACCAAATCTATTCTTCCAGAAGTTATATTCTCTTCTTGGAATTCTGTATCCAACTTGAGCGTTAACTCCTCCTAAAATACCAATACCAACACCAAGTTGGAAACCTTCTAAAAGATAGCCATCATCTTCCTTGTAATCTTGTTTAATATTATCAGGAATTTCATCCTTTTTTGCAAGTTTATCAGCTTCCTTTTGATTGTTTGGTTTTAAAAACATTTTTGATGTAGAATCATTTACCTTTTTTAATGTCGCAGCGGCAGCTGTAGGAGTATCATCATCATCAAAATCATCAATAATGTTTTGAGTTGTCTTCTTCAATGTATTAGTATTTACAGTTTGTGCGCTGGCAACAGTTGAAAACATAGTTGCAATTAACAAACTTGAAATAACTTTTTTCATAATATATTTCCTTTCTCTTTGTTATTAATATGATTTTATACCTATTTAGTAAACTTAGTCAAGAAAATAGTCTTAAGTCAACTTTTGTGGATGGTAGTAAATACGCAAAATGTTCTTGACTTGTTCCGTATTTTGTGGTATAGTAAAAGCATCTAATGGGATAGGTGTATAAAAACGTCTGTCCCATTTTTATGGTGTAAGCCTTTGGTTAATCCAAGGGCTTTTTTATTAACTTAAATTATGAAGGAAAAAATGGTAAAGATAGCTTCTTATATTCAACAAATTATGCAAAGTGATGCTTATACAAATTCTTCACATCCAAAGCATAAAGAAAAAGTTTTGGAAGTTGAAAAATACTTTCAAACAAACTTTAATAATAAAACAGATAAAACAATTTTTCGATGGATAACAAATGATAGTAAAAATGTTTGTAAAATTTGTTCATCTATGAATGGAGTTGAAAAAGAAAATATAGAAGAATTTCCTTTTCTACCACCGATTCATCCAAATTGTAAATGTGAAATTATTGAAGTATCAATTGATAATGAAAAGGAGGAAAAATTGGAAAAAATAGAAGATTTAATTATAAGTAATGAAGG
>JAILLX010000014.1 GCA_024692925.1 bacterium | reverse complement strand
AGCTTTTGTTAAATATCTTGATAGAAGTAAAAATGCCCTTATTTCATCATCAATTAATGTTAAGGGTGAAAAAGATAATATTATGGTTGAAGCTTCTATTGAATGGAATGATTCATACCATGAAAATATGCTTTGCTTTACAAACAATATTCCACAACGTGATGGTGGTACACACTTGGCTGGATTTAGGGCCGCACTCACAAGATGTATAAATTCTTATGTAAACGCGAATGGACTTATTAAGAAAAAGGATATTGAAATTGCATCAGAAGATATGCGTGAAGGTTTGACATGCGTTCTTTCGGTTAAGGTTCCTGATCCAAAATTTTCTTCTCAGACAAAAGATAAATTGGTTTCATCAGAGGTTCGTCCTGTTGTTGAAAATGTTATCAATGAAAAACTTTCTATGTGGTTTGAAGAACATCCAGTAGAAGCAAAACAAGTTATTGAAAAAATTGTTGAAGCTGCTACTGCACGTGAAGCTGCAAGAAAGGCAAGAGAACTTACCAGAAGAAAAACTGCACTTGATATTGCAACACTTCCTGGAAAACTTGCAGATTGTCAGGAAAGAGATCCTGCACTTTCAGAATTGTTTATAGTTGAGGGAGATTCTGCGGGTGGTTCTGCAAAACAAGGTAGAAACCGTGCAAACCAAGCTATTCTTCCACTTCGTGGTAAAATTTTGAATGTTGAAAGAGCAAGATTTGACAGGGTGCTTTCTTCGGAAATTATTGGTACCTTAATTATGGCACTTGGTTGTGGTATTGGTAAGGATGAATTTGATATTTCAAAACTTCGTTATCATAAAATTATTATTATGACCGATGCCGATGTTGATGGTGCACACATTAGAACATTGCTTTTGACATTCTTCTATCGTCAAATGCCAGAAATTATTGAAAAAGGTTATTTGTATATTGCTCAACCACCTTTGTATAAAGTTAAACGTGGAAATAGTGAAACTTATATGAAGGATGATGCTGCGTTGGAAAATTACCTTATTGATATAATTGTGAATGAAGGTGTTCTTTCATCTGATGACGGTCAAAAGATTGCAGGTGTTGAACTTCGTGATTTGATTGAACGTGCAAGAAAGATGGCAAAACTTGTTGACCCAATCACAAAGTATACACCACTTAAGATTGTTGAAAATGCTGCAATTTGTGGTATGTTTAGTGAAACTGCTTCGAATGATAAATCAGTATTAGAGGCAACTGCACAAAGAACAATTGAAAGAATGGATGAATTTGAAAAAGAACATTTCAAAGGTTGGAAATTCGAAATTGTTGAAGATGGCGTTAAATTTAAACGTGTTCTTCGCGGTGTGACTGAGGAACATATTTTGAGAAACAAAGAAATCCAAAGTCCAGAAGCTCGCCGTATTGATGAAATGATTAATAATGTAAAGGATGTATTTAAAGGTCATGTGGTTTTGACAGTGAAAGATAAAACTTATGATGTTTCACTTCCTGTTGAGCTTTTGCATAAGATTTACGAAATTGGAAAAGTTGGTTTGACTGTTTCAAGATATAAAGGTCTTGGAGAAATGAACGCAGAACAACTTTTTGAAACAACAATGGATCCAAATATCAGAACTCTTCTTCAAGTTAAAGCTGATAATTCCGCAGAATGTGATGAAGTATTCTCTACGCTTATGGGTGATATTGTTGAACCAAGACGTGATTTCATTCAGGCAAATGCCCTTAATGTTGTTAATCTTGATATATAATAAATCATATGGAAAAAAGAAGCTCCTTTTCCGCTGGGGAAGGGGCTTTTTTCTTGACATAGTATAGGAATTTTATAAAATAGTATTGTGAATATTTTCACAGTTAATATAAAAGAAAGGAAACGAGAATGGTAAAATTTTTATTAGGACTTTGTGACCCACTTATTATTTTTGCTGCTATTAATTGTGGTTTGGCTGCGGCATTTAATTTTAATGTGTTGAATTATTTTTCTGGTGATGTTGCAAGAGGTATAAGTATTATTTTTGGTATTGCCGGACTTTTAAAACTTTTGGGTTTTGTTAGAAAATAATAAAAAGGCTCTGAGTTAATCAGAGCTTTTTTTTTGGAACTGTCGAAAGTCTTTTTTAGTAACACGCGGAGCATAACTGATAATTTATATTAGCAACCACAATCTTTGCATGGTTCGTCGCTACATAAACTATCGGTGCATTCTTCCTTGCCCTTGTTTTTAATTTTTTCCCTTATCATTTCCATTTTTCGTTGCAAGATTTCCGGAACGTTTATATCCAAACATCTGGCAAGAAGAATTGTGTTGATAAGGACATCAGCAAGTTCAGAATTAAGCTGGCTTGGTTCATTAAGACGTTCTTGGTTAGCATAACCAAAAGAACGCAAAACTTCACGAGCAAGCTCTCCTGTTTCTTCTGATATTTTTAACATAATAGCAAAGGCTTCGGTTTTTTTATCTTGGTTTTTGAAATAGGTATTCCATTCCAAATAATCACTTTCGATAAATTTTTGAATTTCTTTGAAATCCATTTTTACCTCCTTTTGTTTTTATGTTCGCCGTAAAGCAAATTTAATCTAACACAAAGTTGGAAGTTTGGCTATAAGTCTATATTCCAAGGAATTAAAACTTGTTTTTAAAATTTATTGCCCAGTTTATTCCTTCGTCACCGCCCCATAAAAGCCATGCGATTGTGCCGGCAGTAGGGCCTCCGTCTTTTAGTTTTATTTCGGGGCGAAAATTTCTTCTGTGACGATTGAATCTTGCCATCTTTTTTATTATTTCTATTGTTAATGGTTTACCAGATGTAAGTTGTTTTGCTCTGGTTATGCCACTGTCTATATTAAGGCTGTTTGCTTTGGCAAGGGAAAGTCCACCACGATGATATTTTTGTCTTAGTTTTAATCCAAGTTTTGCATTATCAGATGCTTTTTTAGGCGGTATTAAATTTTTATCCATTTTTTTCCTCCTGTAATAATTTAATGATTTTTAGAAATA
>JAILLX010000088.1 GCA_024692925.1 bacterium | reverse complement strand
AGAAGTAATTTCTTTTTACCCAGTCGGCAATAAAACGGGTCGGCGCACAAAGATATATTGTATCAAGATCAATCTTGTCAAAACTAAGCGGGGCAATCCAACTGCTGTATGCAGATGAAGAAATGCTTTTTTGAACAGTCTCCTGTATCTTTTTCCAACACTCCATTTTAGAAAACCTTCTCTCCTTTGTGTTAATATATATGTTAAATATCAAAGTCCTTTTCTCAATGTCGTATCATTTTTGATACAGACTCATATTAGCAAAGTAAAAAAATAAAAATCTATAGTTAAATTATTTTTTTATTCTTGACACGATTCAAGGTTGACAGTGGATTTATTTTTTTAAAAGAATCCTTTCTTAGGAATATAAAAATGTTTAAAAATCAAATGGTTATAAAAAATTTAAGTTTTTTTTGCATAAATTCTTTTTTCGCAAACCTTAGATTTTTTGGGAAAGAATCGGTAAATTGTTTCTTGCTTTGATTTAAGAATCATACTATAATGTTTTTATGTAAAATTTTATGAGGTGTAAAAATGGAAAATAAAATCATATATTTAGAAGGAGATCTTCCAAAGAATCTTAAATTTTCAAAATCTATTGCTGTGGATACAGAAGCGACTGGGCTTTCTATGCTTAGGGATAGACTTTGTGTTGTACAGCTTACGGATGGGAAGGGAATTATTTATGTTGTAAAAGTTAATCCTCCGTATAATTGTCCTAATTTAAAATCATTACTTGCGAATCCAAAGATTGAAAAAATTTTTCATTTTGCAAGGTTTGATGTTGCAATGATTAAAAAATGTTTGGGTGTGGATGTGGCTCCGATTTTTTGCACAAAGATTGCGTCAAAACTTTCCAGAACATCGACTGATAAACATAGTTTAAAGGCTTTGGTAAAAGAAATGTTTGATATCGATTTGAATAAGGATGAACAAACAAGTGATTGGGCGGTGCCTCATCTTTCGGAAAAACAAATTAAATATGCGGCGGGTGATGTGGAATATCTTCACCGAATCAAGGATATTTTAATTGAAAAGTTAAAAAGAGAGAATCGTTTGGATTATGCAAAGGATGCCTTTAAATTTTTACCAACAAGGTGTGCTTTGGATTTGAATGGTTTTGGTGAAGATGATATCTTTGCACATTAATGTTTATTGATTGTAATTAAAACCCCCTCTGATTAGAGGGGGAAATTTTTTTTAATCTTTATTAAAACATTTTATTGAAGCATTAATTATTTTTGGTCCGATTTCTGGATCCTGAACAATTTCATTAAAATCTTCGGAGTTATTTATAGAATCGATAATCTTTGAAAAATCATTGGCTGTAAATGTTGAAACAATTTCGTTTGAATAACATTGGCAATCATTTATATCATTACCGCTTTCAATACATGTTTCATTTGAACTTTCAGTGAATGCAGATATGAACTCCTGAGGAATAGCGGATTCAATTTGTCTATCTTCTACAACTTCGAGTGCAGGTTTTTCAGCGGTTGAACATGCAAAAAGTGAAAGCGATGCAACTATACCAAATAAAAATTTTTTCATATTATCCTCCTTATATTTTATACATATATAATACACAGAATCGTGATTAAAAGCAAGGAGTTTTTATCTGTCGAAAAGTTTTCCTAAATCATAAAGATTCATTTTGATATAGGCACGTCGACCGTGATTACATTCGCCCGCATTTTCGGATGCTTCGACCTGTCTTAAAAGTTCGTTCATTTCATCAATGGTTAATGTTTTACCGGCACGAATCGAGGTATGACACGCATAAGTTTTTGCCATCATTGCAATTTTATTTTCAAGAATTTTTGCCTTATTCAAGTCATCAATATCTTCGGCAATTTGTTTGATTAATCCCTGCAAATCAGCATCACCAAGAAGTGATGGCATTTCACGAATCACAATGGCACCTTTGCCAAATTCTTCGATAAGTAAACCAAATTTTTCAAGTTCATCGGCAATATCTAAAACTGCACCTGCCTTTTTTTCACCAAGTTCAACAATTTCAGGTATAAGCATAATTTGACGTTTGATACCACCTTCGGCGAGTTGTCGTTTGATTTTTTCATAAACTAATCTTTCGTGGCATGCGTGTTGGTCCACAATAACAATACCATCAGTTGTTTGTGAAATAATGTAGGTATTATGCAATTGTCCACGTGCAGTTCCAAGTGGATAAGTAATATAGTCAGCAGGCGAATCAGTTGCGATTGTTTCCTTGTTTATACTTAGTGGTAAAATTTTATTATCAAATGATGTTTGAACATTTTCTGCAACAAAATTAAAATTGTTTGAAGTTTGGGAAAAATTATTTTGTTGTACATTAGTATTCAAATCCAAAATTTTCGAATTAAAACTTTGTGGTTTAAACGAATCTTTTAAATTTATAACATTTGGGTTTACCGGAGCTTCGGCAATATGTTTTCTTATTACATTTATAAGAACACCACGAATTAAACCTTGTTCCTTAAAACGAATCTCGGCCTTTTGCGGATGGACGTTTACATCAATATCAGAGTTAGGAATAGTAAGCCAAAGACAAACACTTGGGTATTTACCCTTTTCCATTGTATCCATATATCCAGCCTTTAATGCACCGAATAAAAGTTTATCTTTTAGGCTTCGACCATTGACATAAAGATATTGGTTTGCAGATGTTCCCTTTGTATATGTTGGGCGACAAATAAACCCTTCGATTTTAAGGTTGTGTGCTTCGGCATTTACCTCAATCGCATTTTGTTTAAAATCTTTTCCAAGGACGGAACATACACGTGAAAGTTTATCTGTTGGGCGAAGTACCAAAGTATCATTTAAGATAAAAGTTTTATCTGGATGGCAAAGGGCAATTCTTTCGACTGTATCAATTATAGTTGACATTTCGCCACGATCAGTTTTTAAAAAATTAAGTCGTGCAGGAACGGTATAAAATAAATTTGAAACTTCAATTTTTGTTCCCTTTGTATTACTTGCCGGAGAAAGTTTTTTTACATCGCCGTTTTCTATTTCCAAACACCAACATTCATTGCCATCGTTTGTTGTAATTTTCATTTTTGAAACAGAGGCGATAGATGGAATCGCTTCGCCACGGAATCCAAGGTAATTTATGTTCATCAAATCATCGGTTGGAAGTTTTGATGTCGCATGACGAAGAATACAACTTTGTAAATCATCTTTGTTCATACCAGAACCATTATCACAAACACAAATATATGATTTACCGGCATCACGAACAGTAATTTCAATTTTTGTTGCACCAGCATCAATTGAGTTTTCCATAAGTTCTTTTACAACACTGGCTGGGCGTTCGATTACTTCACCAGCAGCAATTTGGTTTATTAAATTTTGTGATAATACTCTGATAGACATTTATTTTCTTATATCCTTTACTATTTCAATTAAACTTGCAGTAGAAGAATCGTATTCATTCAATAAATCCATTGATGGATTTTGTAAATCTGTTAAAACTCTTTTTGCAAGTTGTTTGCCAAGTTCAACACCGAATTGATCGAATGAATTAATGTTCCAAAATACACCTTCTACGAAAGTTTTATGTTCGTAAAAAGCAATTAACATTCCGAATGTTTCAGGTGTTATTTCCTTTATTAAAAATGTGTTTGATGGACGGTTGCCGGTAAAAACTTTGTATGGTAAAAGTTTTGCAATTTCGGCATCGGAAAGTTTTTGTTCCTTTAATTCTTCAAATACTTCTTTTGGTGATTTACCCTTCATCAATGCTTCGGTTTGGGCAATGCCATTTGCAAGAAGTTTTTCTTGATGCATACCAGTTTCATTATGTGAAATTACAGGAAGTATGAAATCACAAAGAATCTTTTCTGTTCCCTGATGCAAAAGTTGATAGAATGAATGTTGTCCGTTGGTACCAACTTCACCAAATACAACAGGGCAGGTTTTATATGAAACAGGTTTGCCGTTTCTGTCAATGGATTTACCATTACTTTCCATGACAAGTTGTTGAAGATATAGTGGAACATATCTTAAATAATTATCGTATGGAAGTACGGCTTCGGCGGTGATTCCCAAAAAATTAACATTCCATATAGAAAGAAGTGCCATAATAACAGGAATGTTTTTTTCAAATGGAGTGTTTAGAAAATGCTCATCAGCTTTTCTTGCACCATCAAGAAATTCATTAAATTTTTCAGAACCAATTGCAATAAGCAATGGAAGACCGATTGGACCCCACATAGAATATCTTCCACCAACATAGTTGCCGAATCCAAAAATATTTTCTTTCTTTATACCAAATTTCACAGCCAAATCGACATTGGAACTTACGGCACAGAAATGATAACCTATGGCATTTTGACCTAATGTTTTTACAATCCATTCCTTTGCAGTTTCGGCGTTTGTCATTGTTTCATCAGTTGTAAAAGTTTTACTTGCGATTATGAATAATGTTGTTTCAGGTGATAACTTTTTTAATGTTTCCTTTATATCAGTACCATCAACATTTGAAACAAAATGAAAGTTAATAAGTGGTGTTTTGTATGGTTTAAGTGCTTCGGTTGCCATAAGTGGACCAAGGTATGAACCACCAATGCCGATATTTACGACATCAAGAATCCTTGTTCCATTTATTCCCTTGAAAACACCATTTCGAACATTTTCAGCAAAGGTATACATTGCTTTGTTTGTGGATTTTATATCATCCATAATGTTTTTACCATCAACCTTTATGCTTTGGGATTTTGAACGAAGTGCGGTATGAAGAACGCTTCGTCTTTCGGTAGAGTTGATTTTTACACCATCAAACATATCACGAATTTTTTCTTTTAATTCTAATTGTTCGGCACTTTTTAAAAGAAGGTCAAATGCTTTTTCATCAATTAAATTTTTTGAAAAGTCAAAAAGTATGTCGCTGAATGATTGTGAAAATTTTGAAAATCTGTCTTTGTCTTGTTTAAATAAACTGTAAATTGTAGCATCGCTTAAAAACACAGAATGTTTTTTTAATTGATTATAACTTTGTATTTCTTCGAAATTCACTTTTTATCTCCCTTTCTTTTTTTATTGCTTTTTAGTTTATTAAAAAAACTTGCCTTTTGCAAATAAAAAAAGTATAGTTTTCAAGTAATTTAAAGAGGTGAGTATTATGGTAGAAAGTTCATATTCAGCAAAGGATATTCAAGTTTTAGAAGGTTTGGAGCCAGTAAGACTTCGTCCAGGTATGTATATTGGTGGTATTGATGCAACTGCACTTCATCATTTGGTTTCGGAAATTGTTGATAATTCCATGGATGAAGTTGGTGCAGGTTTTGCAAACGAAATTTGGGTGGAACTTTTTCCTGATAATACAATTTGTGTGACAGATAATGGTCGTGGTATTCCGGTTGATAATCATCCAAAGTATCCAGAAAAATCTGCGTTGGAAGTTATTTTGACTACACTTCATAGTGGTGGAAAGTTTTCGAATAAAGTTTATCAAACATCGGGTGGACTTCATGGTGTGGGATCATCGGTTGTGAATGCACTTTCTGAATTTATGAATGTGGAAGTTTTCCGTGATGGAAATATTTATTCACAAAAATATTCACGTGGTATTCCACAAACAAAGTTGGAAATTATTGGAAAGACAAAGACACGGGGAACAAAGATTACATTTAAACCTGATGCTGAAATTTTTGGGGAAAATAATATATTTAAACCTTTGCGACTTTACAGAATGATAAGGTCAAAGGCGTTCCTTTTTAAAGGGGTAAAAATAAATTGGAAGTGTGACGAATCTTTGCTTCCACAGGATGGAAATGTGCCGGCGGAAACTGTGCTTTGTTTTCCAAATGGAATTAAAGATTATTTGGCTGAAACTATTAAAACAAGGCCACAAGTCGTTTCAAATATTTTCTATAGCGAATCGAATCTTGCATCCGAAATGGGAAAGGTTGAGGTTGCGATGTCGTGGATTGATACTCCGCACGAAGAGGGAAATGATGGTGGATTTTTAAATTCTTACTGTAATACTATTCCAACACCAGAAGGTGGAACACACGAATCCGGACTTAAATCAGCAGTGCTTAGGAGTCTTAAAAATTTTGCGGATATGGTTGGAAATAAAAAGTTTTCAAATGTTATTACCGAAGATGTTTTTGATGATGCAGTTGTGATTTTATCTTTGTTTTTCAAAAATCCACAATTTCAGGGCCAGACAAAGGAAAAGTTTTCATCGGCTGAGGCAACAAGGTTAGTTGATAATGCGGTAAAGGATTATTTCGATTATTACCTTACATCGAATCCAAAGGAAGCAAACCTTTTGCTTGATTATATAGTTGAAAAAAGTGAAGCAAGGTTGAAACTTAAAAAATTAAAGGAAACACTTCGTAAAACTCCTACGAAAAAACTTCGTCTTCCGGGAAAACTTGCTGATTGTTCGAGTAAGGATAGAAGTGATACAGAGATGTTTATTGTTGAGGGAGATTCTGCGGGTGGTTCGGCAAAGCAGGCAAGAAACCGACTTACACAGGCGATACTTCCACTTCGTGGTAAAATTTTGAATGTTGCAAGTTCGAGTAATGAAAAACTTCAGGCAAACAAGGAAATTCAAGATATTACAGAGGCGATTGGTTGTGGTGTTGGTCGTGATTATAACGAAGATAAACTTCGTTACGACAGGGTTATTATTATGACTGATGCCGATGTGGATGGTGCACATATTGCCTCCCTTCTTATGACATTTTTCCTTGAACAGATGCCTGATTTGATTCAAAATGGACATCTTTATATTGCTCTTCCTCCTCTTTTTAAGGTGACGGATGGAAAGACTTCGTTCTATGCGATGGATGATGAAGAAAAAGATAGGATTATTGCAAAGCATTTCAAAGGTAAGAAAGTTGAAATTAATCGATTCAAAGGTCTTGGTGAAATGATGCCATCACAGTTGAAGGAAACAACAATGGATCCAAAAACAAGACAACTTTTGCGAATCGAAATTCCACCAAAGACAGAAGAGGGATTGGAAGATTTGCAAAATACGAAAAACTTGGTTGCGAATCTTATGGGTAAAAATCCGGATTATCGTTTTCGATTTATTCAGGAAGGAGCAAAGTTTACCAAAGATTTGGATATTTAATAAAATAAAACCTCCCAGATGGGAGGTTTTTTTAAAGTGTTGCTTTGACTTCTTCGGTTTCGAAACATTCAAGCCTGTCACCAGGAAGTATATCATTAAAGTTTTCAAATGAAATACCACATTCCATACCGGAACGAACTTCTTTCACATCTTCTTTCATACGTTTAAGTTGAGCAAGTTTTCCTTCGAAGATAACAACATTATCACGAAGCATACGAACGCCACAACCTTTTTTAACGATACCTTCGGTTACCTTACAGCCGGCAGCCTTTGCCTTACCAGCGTTGAATACCTGAAGAACATCGGCGTAACCAATAAAGTTTTCCTTGATAACAGGAGCAAGAAGTCCGGACATCAATACTTTTACATCATCAATCATATTATAAATAACTGAATAGTAGCGAATATCGACATCATCGTGTTTTGCCTGATCCTTTGCATTAGTATTTGCACGAACATTGAAACCAAGAACAACTGCACCAGTAGTTTTTGCCAATGTTATATCGGATTCATTTATCGCACCAACGCCAGAGTGCATAACTTGGACCTTTACCTTTTCAGATTTGATTTTCAAAAGCGAATCGGCAATAGCTTCGGCTGAACCTTGGGTATCTGCCTTAATAATAACAGGAAGAGTTTCAGCTTTACCTTCTTTAATATTTTGGAAAAGTTCCTGCCAGTTGGATTTTTTAGCAACCATTTGGCGTTCTTTTTCTTTGCGTTTTCTGTATTCTGCAACTTCACGAGCCTTTGCATCAGATTCAACAACGACAAAGTCATCACCTGCAACAGGTGTTCCTTCGAACCCAAGGACAACAACAGGTTGTGATGGTTCGGCCTTTTGTACCTTTTTGCCGAATTCATCAAGAAGTTCACGAACACGACCAACGGATGAACCAGATACGAAAATATCACCTTTTTTAAGGATACCCTTTTGAACCAAAACGGTTGCGGTTGAACCACGACCTTGTTCCATTTTTGCTTCGATAACAGCACCAGTTGCGTGACCCGCAGTATTTCCCTTTAATTCCAAAACATCAGCCTGGAGAAGAAGAAGTTCTTCGAGTTTATCAAGGTTGAGTTTTTTCTTTGCCGAGATTTCAACATCAAGGACATCCCCACCAAGTTTTTCAACAACCAAACCGTGTTGTAAAAGTTCCATACGAACCTTTTCTGGGTTTGCTTCTGGTAAATCGATTTTGTTAATTGCAACAATCATTGGAACCTTTGCTGCCTTTGCATGGTTAATAGCCTCAACAGTTTGTGGCATAATACCATCGTTTGCAGCAACAACCAAAATAACAATATCAGTCACATTCACACCACGTGCACGCATTGCAGAGAATGCTTCGTGCCCTGGTGTATCAATGAATGTAATCTTACGACCAGTTTTGTTTGTGATTTGGTATGCACCAATGTGTTGTGTGATACCGCCAGCTTCACCACTTACGACATCAGTTTGTCTGAATGCGTCAAGAAGTGAAGTTTTACCATGGTCAACGTGTCCCATTACTGTCACAACAGGTGGGCGAGGTTGCCATACCGCATCTTCGGTATCGTTTTTCAAAATAGATGTAATTGTATCAGCATCGGAAACACGTTTCACAGTATGACCAAATTCCATAACGATAAGTTCAGCAGTATCGGCATCAATAACTTGGTTAATTGTTGCCATAATACCAAGTTTCATCATAGTTTTTATAACATCACTACTTTTTTCAGCCATACGGATAGCCAAATCCTTAACTGTAATTGTTTCAGGAAGAATAACTTCGTGATAAGTTTTTTGAACTTCCTTTGGTTCCTGATGTTCCATAAATTTACGGTAATTTTTTTCCTTTTGTCTTTTTATAGAAGCAAATGAACGACGGTGTTGGTGTGTGCCAACAAATTCCATTGCTGATGTCAAAGATGCAGAGCGTTCTTCTTGCTCATCATCGTCATCATCGAAATCAAGATCGCTACTTGAAACAACAACATTTGAAAAATTCATCTTTCTATCAGAGAATTTTTTTGAAGATTTATTTTTATCAGATGTTTTTTTCTTTCCATTTGATGAATCTTCTTCTTCGTCATCATCTTCGTATGCGTCTTTGTTCTTTTTATATTTTACCTTTTCTTGAGGTTCAGATTTTTCTTCTATTGGAGCAGGAGAAGATTCAACAGGGGCAGGAGTAGGTTTTGTTTCTTCCAATACCTCCTGTGCTTGTTTTTGAAGTTCTTCTTGTTCCTTTCTTTCTTTTTCAATTAATGCCTGACGTTCACGTTCAACTTCGGCTTCTTTTTCAGCTTCGGCTTTTGATTGTTCTTCTATCTTTCGGGCATTTTCAAGAATGGATTTAAGTTTATCCGCCTGTTCTTGTTCCTGTTTGGAGATAGTAGGAGCCGTTGAAGTTTCAGAGGTATTTCCAGCATTTGAAAATACACGTCTTTTCTTAATAACTTCAACTTCGATACCACCACGTGATGCGGAAGAACTTAGTTTAGTTCCAAGTTTTAATGTTAATTTTTCAGCCATAAAATACCTCTTTTACTTTTATTATTTATTTTCGAACCAATGTTCTCTTGCTTTCATAATGATTTGTTCAGCTTCTTTTTCATTCATTGAATCTTTGCCAAGAATTTCAACAAGTTCATCAGAAGCAAGGTCAGCCAAGTCATCCAATGTTTTAACACCATTTTGACCAAGTTTTAAAATCATTTCTTGGCTTAAACCATCGAATGAAACAAGGGTATTGTCGATACCAATTTTCTTTGATTCAGTTTCAAATTCTTTCTTTTGTTTTTCAACAAATGCCTTTGCACGGGATTGAAGTTCGTTTGCCAAATCTTCATCGAATCCTTCAATTGCTTTAAGTTCATCAATTGAAACAAATGCAATTTCTTCGATGCTTGTGAAACCTTCTACAACCAAAAGGTGTGCGATAACATCATCGATGTCGAGGGCAGAAATAAATTTATCTGTTTTTTCCTTAACTTCTTTTTGATGTTTTTCAGAAGATTGTTCTTCACTTAGAACATCAATACCCCAACCAAGGAGTTGTGATGCCAAACGTACGTTTTGACCGTGACGACCAATTGCAAGTGAAAGTTGATCATCTTCAACAACAGCTTCGATTTTCTTTGCTTCTTCGTCAACGATAACTTTTACAACTTTTGCAGGAGCCAATGCTTCAACAGCCAAGTTTGCAACGTTTTCGGTCCATTCAATAACATCAATTTTTTCACCAGCAAGTTCGTTTACGATGTTTTGAATACGGCTTCCTTTCATACCAACACATGCACCAACAGGATCAAGAGATGCTTCTTTTGCAAGAACAGCAACTTTTGCCCTTGAACCAGGATCACGTGCAACAGATTTTACTTCGATAACACCTTCGTAAACTTCTGGAATTTCAGCTTCAAAAAGTTTAGCCAAGAACATTGGATGTGAACGTGTTAAGAAAATTTGTGGGCCATTGTTATCCCTTTTTACTTCAAGAATCAATGCACGAATTCTGTCACCAACATGAAGATTTTCACGAGGAATACCTTCGTTTCTTTTGATAATACCTTCGGCTTTTCCATTGATATCAACATAAACAACACCGTATTCATTACGTTTTACGATACCATTGATTACAGTTAAACCTTTATCAGAAAATTCAGCAAATTCTTTTTCCTTTTCTGCGGATTTAATTTTTTGAAGAACTATTTGACGAACAGCCTGAAAATTTGAACGACCAAAATCAACAGGAAGCAATTCTTCATCAACAAAAGAACCTTCTTCTAAACTTGCATCTTTTTTCTTTGCATCCTTAACTGAAATCATAGTGTTAGAATCGAATGGAATTTCTTCACCATTTTCATCAACAATTTTATCACCAACAACAGTAAGTCTTTTGATAATAGTGATTTTACCATCTTTTCTATCGATATGAGCGATGATATTGTAGTCATAACCATATTTGTTTTTTGCAACTTTTTCAACGGCTGCTTCTAATGATTTGAAAACAATTTCTGCATCAATATTTTTTTCTAAACTAACACTGTTTGCAATAGCAACAAGTTCAGGTCTTGGCAAAGATAAAGATTTATACATTTTTATTTTTTCCTTTCGTTTTTATCTTCTTTTAAAAGTTGTTTAATAAAATCATCTGAGATTAAAAGTTTGCATTTCAAAACATTATCAAACTCGAAATCAACAGTTTGTAATTTTTCATCCAAAGTTGTTTCCAAAAATATTTTTGAACCTTCAACTTTTGTAATTTTTCCTTTTAGTCGCTTGCGGTTATCCTCGGAATTACGGGGCATTTTAAGTTCGAGCTTTACATCACGACCACAGAAACGAGTGTAATCAGCAAGTTTTACAAGTGGACGATCCATTCCCGCAGAACTTACCTCAAGCATATATTTATCCTTTATTAAATCCTCAACATCAAGGATAGCAGAGAAAGCCTTGCTTGCCTTTTCAATTTCATCAACACCGACAGGGGACAAATCAATTTTTTCAACCAAAATTTGTAAAGTCTGTCTTAAATATGAAACCTGTACAATATTAAGGCCATATTCCCTTGCGGTGGATTCTAAAATACTTTCAATTTTTTCGTTTATTAACATTTTATTCCTTTAGTTATTAAAAAAAGCGGGGCTTTTCGGCTCCCACTCTTTTCGATTTCAAGAATGTATGTACATTTTACATATTTTTCTTTGAAATTGCAAGAAAAAAATGTATAATACACTTATAAAATAAACAAAGGAGTAAATTATGAACGAAAAAATGGATTTGGTTCCTATGGTTGTGGAACAAACTGGCCGTGGGGAGAGAAGTTATGATATATTTTCAAGGCTATTGAAGGAAAGAATCGTCTTTTTAAATGGTGAAGTAAATGATGCATCGGCAAGTTTGATTGTGGCTGAGCTTTTATTTTTGGAATCTGAAAATCCGGATAAGGATATTTATATGTATATCAATTCTCCTGGTGGTGTGATTACTTCGGGTATGGCAATTTATGATACTATGCAATATATTAAACCTGATGTTGCAACTCTTTGTATTGGTCAGGCATGTTCGATGGGTTCATTCCTTCTTGCCGGTGGTGCAAAGGGAAAAAGATTTTCTCTTCCAAACTCAAGGATTATGATACATCAACCTTTGGGTGGTTTTCAGGGACAGGCTACGGATATAGAAATTCATGCAAGGGAGATACTTAATATTCGCAAGCGTATGAATAAACTTTACAGTGAACATTGTAATAGACCTATTGAAGAAGTTGAAAGAGCGGTTGAACGTGATAATTTTATGAGTGCAGAAGAGGCTTTGAACTTTGGCTTGATTGATAAAGTTATTACAAATCGTGAAGATATAAAATAGGTTTAGTATTAAATAAAATATTACCCCTTTGTTTTAAAGGGGTATTTTTTACAAATTTCAATTTGCCTTGGAAATGGTGTGTAAAGTAATCCGATATTGGCAAGCGATATTAAGATTTGGTATCCCTAATGGGAGTCGAAAACGTTCTTGCGCAACCTTAACGACGAACGGTGTTAGTGAGGAGTTTAGAAGTAAGCAAGGTTGTTTCCGATATTGGCAAGCGACATTAAAATTTGGTATCCCTAATGGGAGTCGAACCCATGTTGCAAGAATGAGAATCTTGTGTCCTAGGCCTCTAGACGATAGGGACAGCCATAAAACAAAGGTAAAGATACCCTAACATATTTTTTTTTGCAAGGATTTTGTTAATTCAATACTTATTTTCAATAGCTAAACCGTTTGATTTTTTATTAAATAATGATGATTGTGAAGAATGGTGGGTGACTAGGGACTCGAACCCCAGACCTCCTCGGTGTAAACGAGATGCTCTAGCCAACTGAGCTAGTCACCCAACCCAAAAGATAGGATAATTATATAATATATTTTTTAAATTGCAAGAACTTTTTTCTTATTGATTTATATTTAATTTTCGGTAAAATATTTGCAAACGAAAGGTTATAAAATGACAACAGAAGAAATTATTAAAAAAGCAAGGGAAATGGGTCTTTCCGAAGATGAAATTTCTAAATTTATAGAAAATGAAGCTATTGCTAAAAAGTATGGTTTTGAGGATGAATATGCTTCGGTTAATGTAAAAATTGATAAGAAAAAGCAAGCCTTAATGGAGGCGGGAGCATCAGAAGAGGAAGTTTTCGCCGAAGATGATGATTGTGATTGTCACGAAGATTGTGAATGCGAAGAATGTCATTGTGAAGATGATGACTGTGATTGCCACTGTCACCACCATCACGATTAGTTCTATCTTTGATTTTGTGTATCAATAGGAATATTTTTTACTTTGTTTGCAATTTTTAATTCATAGGTGTGTGCAAAATCTTCTAAATTTCCATCGAATTTTACATTTTTGAAATGAGGATTTTCTGAATCTGTACCTTGACGGAAGCCAAGTTCAGTTTCGTTGGAAATTACTTCTTTTAATGTACGTTTTGCACCAAGTGCAGAAAGAGAAATCGCATTTTGTAAAGTCTTTGCAATTATTTTTGTGAAATTTCTTCCTATTTCATTTTTTGAGATAGTACCAATACCTTCTTCGTCATATTTTCCAGTAATAGAGCAATAATTTTCAAAAAGATGAAAATGATTTCCCATAAAAACTTCTCTGTAAATCATATCAGAAGGAGAGTAAGACATTCCGTCTTCGTCATAATCTTTTACAAATCTGAAATCAGCACCAAATTTATCAGTATCCCAAAAATTGTATAATGAGCCATATTTGAAATAAAAGGTATCACTTCCTTTTATTTTATTTGATAAAAGTTTATCTGTGAAATCAGAAACGGATGTATTTTTACCCTTACGTATTTGTTCGGTGATGCCACCTTCAAGATTGTCTGATGCAAGGGTGAACCCAATATTAAGAGGTCCTTCTATTCTTTGGACACCATCACGAGGGCTTAGCATAATATTTGTAATTTCACCTAATAACTCGTTTATCTTGTTATTAGAAAATTGAAGTGTTTCTAAATCCTCACGCAAATAATTTATTAATTCGCATGCGACAAATGAACCATGACAATGTGAAAGTATTGTTATGTTTCTGAGTTTTTTCTTTATGGAATCGAAACCTTCTATTTTTAGGTCTTGTATAGCCTGTGGTATAGATACGGATTTACCTTCTATGTTTAAACTGACACCTGGGAAATTTCTTGATATTTCAAATAGGGCATGTTGTTTTTGGTAATTGCTAAATAAAATTGGTAAAAAAATTGTATCATATACTGCATAGATATAATCAACTCTGTTGCGTTTTTGACCAAGTTTGAATTGTTTGCGTTCTTCGCCAAGCATTTGCACATCTTTTGGATATACAGCAGATAGGATTTGTACTTCTTTGTCATTAATATTTTTTCTTCCAATAAGTTCTTGGGAAAGTTTAGCAATACCGTTTGCAAGTTTATTTTCATCAATGCCTGAACCACCAAGGCAAAGTAATATAGGTTTATTAAAATCTATTTGTGAAGAAATAATATTTTCTTCCCATCCATAAATATTTTCTTTTGTATGAGATACCCTTTTTCCAATTTTTGTAATGTGTTCTTTTGACACACCAATTCGTTCATCAATTCCTTCTGGAAAAAGTTCCTTGTATGATATAACAAGAGAACCAAAAAAAGAATTACGCCTTATAAGTTCCATAATAACCTCTTTTAAAAAGAATTTATAATGAGGTTATTTTATAAAATAAAAATATTTTTGTCAACATTTTATTTATGAAGATTTATAAATAAAGTCTTTATTTTGTGCCGGTTGAACCAAAACCGCTAGTACCCCTAATGGATGAACCTAAATCTTTTTCGTCAAAAACTTCTTCGAATTCGAATTGGTAAACTGGTTCGACAACGCCTTGGGCAATTTTCATACCACGGGTGATGGTAAAGGGTTCATTTCCAACGTTTACGACTAAAACACCTATTTCCCCAAGGTAGCCATTGTCTATGGTGCCAAGTCCGTTTGGCATAGAAAGCCCAAGTTTGAAAGCATTACCACTTCTGGCACGGATTTGAAGTGCAAAGCCATCCTGTGGCATAATTTTAAATCCCGCTGGGACAATAACACGTTCGCCCTTGTTTACAACAATGTCTTCGGTATTGCATGCACGAATATCGAATCCGGTATCGGTTGGATGAGCATAGGTCATAGGTCCCCATGATTTATCATAATTTGAAAGATATAAAATTTTTGCATTTACTTTTGGCATAATAACTCCTTTTCTTTTTTTCAAAGTTTAGCATAGGGATTTTGAAAATCAAATTCTTATTTACAATAATGCAAAATTATGGTACTATTAGTCCTATGGAATGGAGAGGTTCTGTTCCTAGTATTCGAGAGGATACGGGCTGTCGAAAGCTCAAAATAACCTGCGTGGCATAATATCTTTTGTTATGCCCCGATAATCTTCCCCATAAAATAAATGGGGAGTCTTTGATGTATGTTCAGAGGGTTTTCCCTTAAAGATCAAAGAAGTCGTTTCAGGTTATATGACTTTTCGAACTCCCCGCCTTTTTGAATAAGACGTTTATTAGTTAACAAAGAAGGAAAGGTCTTTATTATGAAAAATAAAAAAATAAGTATTCTTACTTTAAGTGCTATTATTTTGAATGAAATTATAGTATTTCCATTAACTGCGGATGCAAAAACAAACAGGTATACTGCAAAAAGACGTAGGGCGGCATCGGCTTCAAAACTTGCGGCTAGTTCTACTACTGCAATTTATACAACAACTGATACTGTGGTACCTGTGGTACCAGAAAATGTTGTGGCAACTCCGGAACCAGCCACTTTGGTTTCAACAAATACTGTTGTAAATGCTGATGGTACAATAACAACAACACAAACATATTCGGATGGTTCAGTTTCTTCTTCTGTCACAAATGCAGATGGTACAGCACTTTCTACTGAACAACAATTGACAATGGAAAATAATGCGTTGAAATCAGAACTTAAATCTTCAAAAGCATTAAATGCACTTAAAACAAAATTTGCTGCTAAACTTACCGAAGCATCAAGTGCATGTTCAGGAATTGCAGATGATTTGGCTGTGATAAGAGGATGGGCAACCGCAACAACAGTATCATCCGGTTTGGGAACAATGGCTGCGGGTGGTGCATTGGCAGTAAGTTTGGTAAAGGGTTCAGTTGATAAACGAATCGAAAATAGTCAAGAAATTGCTTTGGTAAAAGATGAGCTTACACAAGAAAAAATTGATGAAGTAAAAGGTGTGGTTGGTGAAGCATGGTTTGCTTTTGATGAAGCTAAAAATGCTGAAGATAATGAAAAAATGATTGAAGAAGCAAAGAAAATTGATGAACTTTATGGTCAATATTTTAAAGAAGTTGGTAAGGTAGATCTTAATCCTTTTGAAGAAGGTCCGTCGGTTAATGCAAATATTCTTAGACAACAATATGATGCATTGCAAAAACTTGAACCATATTCATCAATTTCTAATACTGAAGAATTGTCTGGAAAACTTGCATCCTATGATGCGGAAAAAGATAACGAAACAACATTACAGGCAAAGGTTGATGAAGTTAATGCACGAAATAATTTAAAAAATTCAAAGGATGAACAAACTTCAAAAACTTTGGGTAATATAAGAACTGGACTTATGGCAGGTGCAACTGCTACTTCGACTGTATCAACTGTTTCATCATTTGTTTCAACAGGTAGGGCGAAAACTTTGGTAAAAAGAATGGCTACATGTAATGCGAAAATTGCAGAACTTAAACAAATAAAAGCAGAGTTCGAAGCCGAAGAAATGTCAATCGAAGATGCAACATATAAACTTGCATCAAATATTGCAGAAAAATGTTCTCCGTTTGATGAAAAAAATATTGAAAAAGTTTCAAATGTTATGTTGGCATCAGGTATTATTTCATCAGTTGGAACTGCTACGGCTGGTGCTGGTACTGTGACATCAATTATGGCAAATAATGATAAGGTTCGTTCTGATGATTCCGAAAAGGGAAAAAAGAAAGAAAAGAATTTGAACCTTGCTACAACAATATTGGCAGGTGTGACAACCGGTACTTCGGGTGCGTCAACTGCACTTTCTGTGGTGGCAATTTCAAAGGTGGAAAAAGATGCAGATATGGCAAAGGATTGTCTTGATGCGTTAAATTCTGCACAATAACTTTTTTTTGGTACTTCTTAAACCCCGTGCTTTTTGTATGGGGTTTATTTTTTTGTTAAGTTAATGACAAAAATAATAAAAACTTAGATATAGGAGTTTAAATAATTTGACACTATTTTCTTTTTAAACTATAATTAAAGGATATGTATAAAGGAGTAATTTTTATGAAAAAAGTATCAATATTGGCTATGGCTTTGCTTTTATCAACAAATGTTATGGCTTCGGAAAATGTAGAAAATAAAAGTGTTAATATTAGTAGTTCTTGTAATATTACAAAGGATGTGACAAAGGATGCACTTAACTTGGCTGATGTAATTGAACTTGCTATGTGCAATAATCCGACAACAAGACAGGCTTGGCTTTCAACAAAGGTTGGTGAAACTGCGTATAAGGGAACATTGGGTTCATATCTTCCACAAATAAATGCAAGTGCGGGTTATACAAAATCTGATTCAACAAATTATATGGTAAATCCAGATGGTGTTGAAACTGTTTCAAAGGGGGCAGAGGCTGGTTTATCACTTAGTTGGCTTTTGTATGATTTTGGAAAAAGAGAATCTGCGGTTGAAAAAACTTTTCAATCAATGAATTCGATGAATTTTCAATACAATAATACTTTGCAACAGGTTGCATACGATACAATAGTTGCATATTATGATGCTCTTTCTGCGGTGGAGGAATTGGCTGCGGTTAAGGCAAATGAAGAGGCAAGTTTGAAATCGTTTGAACTTGCAAGTAAAAAGTTTGAATTAGGAATGTCATCAAAGGCTGATACTTTGCAGGCGGAAACTGCTTATGCACAGGCACAACTTCAGGTGACAAAGCAAGAGCAAGTTGTAATTACCGCAAATGCAAAACTTGCAAGTTATTTGGGACTTCCTCCATCACAGGAGATAAGACTTGTTCAATCATTTGCTGATACAACAGATGAACTTATTAATAAATCAGTTGATGATTTGGTGAAACTTGCTTTGGCAAAAAGACCTGATTTACAGGCAAAGGCTGCGGTAGTTAAGGCAAGTTATGCAGGTGTAAGATCGGCAAGTGCAACTTATTTCCCAACGATTTCTGCATTTGGTTCAAGAACATGGACTGATGTTGATCCAGAAGTAAATAGTTTGGAAAAAGATCAAGATTATTGGGCTTTGGGTGTAAAAATTTCTATGCCAATATTTACTGGATTTGAAAATACTTATTCGCTCCGTAATGCAAAATATCAATATGCAGCAGACAAAGAGGCTTTGAAACAATTAGAACAAGATGTCGAACTTAGTGTTGTGACCGCGTATAATGGTTATAAGACAAGTGTAAAAGCTCTTACTATTGCAAAGAAACTTTTTGAAAGTGCAGTTGAAAACGAAAGGGTTGCCCTTGGTTCATTTAAGGCAGGAAAAGGCGATATTATAAGTCTTATGGAAGCACAATCAAAACTTCTTTCTGCAAGACAGGAACTTATTGCTGCACAGTATGGACTTTATACTGCAAAGGTTGCCCTTCTTAAATCAGCGGGTGAACTTAATTTAAAAAATCTTGGTGAACTAAAATAAAATATTGGAGGCTAGATGGTTTTAGAAAATGTAAATAAAAAGAAAGTTATAGTTTCAATTATTATTTTGGGTGCCATATTTGGTGCATATAAACTTTTTTTTGGAAGAAATAAACCACTTAACCTTAAACCAGAACTTTTTGAATTTGCAAAGTTATCAAATCAAGATGTGCATTCATCAGTAAGTGCAACTGGTACAATAAATCCGGTGAATGTTGTGTCTGTTGGTGCACAAGTTTCAGGTATAGTTGACAAGATTTATGTTGATTATAATGCAGAGGTGAAGGAAGGACAACTTCTTGCACAAATTGATAAATCCCTTTTGATTGAAGATATAAATTCGACTGAGGCAAAGATGGCTCAGGCAAAGGCAAAGTTTGATTTAGCAAGGCTTGATAAAGAAAGAACCGAGTCTTTGTTTAATGAGGGATATATTGCAAAATTTGAATTGGATCAAGCTGTGACTGATTTGGCAAGTGCGGAGGCTGATTATATTGCGGCAAAGGCAAATAATGAACGAAGCAAACGCAATATTGAATATGCTGAAATTAAATCTCCGGTATCGGGTGTCGTTATTTCAAAGGATGTGGAGGAAGGGCAAACTATTGCTTCGTCATTTTCTGCACCAACACTTTTTACTATTGCGGAAGATTTAACTAAAATGCAGATTGAAGCGAGTATTTCAGAGGCGGATATTGGTAATATAAAAAAAGGTCAGAATGTAGATTTTACGGTTGATGCTTTTCCGGTTGAAACATTCCATGGTGTTGTGGATCAGGTGCGACTTAATCCAACAACTGAACAAAATGTTGTTATCTATAATGTTATTATAAAAATCGATAATAAGGAAGGAAAACTTCTTCCGGGGATGACTGCGTTTGTTGATGTGGATACATTAAGAAAAAATAATGTCCTTTCTATTGAAAATTATGTTCTTCAATTTAAACCAGATGAGGCATTGCAAAGCTATATAATCTATCCGGAAAATAAAACATTGCTTCCTAATGAAACATTTGTTTATACCTTTAAAAAAGGTGAAAAAGATATAAGAGCAGTTAAGGTTGTAAAGGGTATTACAAATGGTGCGATTACTGAAATTATATCTTCGGAATTAAAAGATGGGGATATGATTATTTCTGATTTTTTGTATGAGGGTGAACTTAAAGCTAAAAAATCAAAAAAGTCATCATCGTTCGGCGGAAGAAATAGACGTGGTCCACCAATGATGTAGGAAAAGACCTATGGCAAAAGTTATAGAAGTAGAACATTTATATAAAAGTTATCCTATGGCTGTTGGGGATCCGTATCCTGTTTTAAAGGATGTAAATTTTTCAATAGAAGAAGGTGAATTTGTTGCAATTATGGGACCAAGTGGAAGTGGTAAGTCCACTCTTATGAATACGCTTGGTTGTCTTGATACTCCGACATCAGGTGTTTATAAAATTGGTGGCGAAGTTGTATCGGGAATGAATGATGACCAGCTTGCAAATGTTCGAAGTGAAAAAATCGGTTTTGTGTTTCAGGGGTTTAACCTTTTGATGAAAAGATCTTTGCTTGATAATGTTTCAATTCCTCTTATTTATGCGGGGTATGATTTGGATACTCAACATAAACGGGCAAGGGAGATGCTTGAACATGTTGGGCTAAAGGATTTTGTTGATAGATTTCCAAGTCAGATTTCGGGTGGTATGCAACAAAGGGTTGCAATTGCACGTGCACTTATCAATAATCCAAAACTTATTTTGGCGGATGAACCAACCGGAAATTTGGATACAAAAACTTCGGTTGAAATTATGAACCTTTTCCAAAAATTAAACGAAGATGGAAAAACTATTGTTCTTGTCACGCATGAACCGGATATTGCGGATTTTGCAAAACGCCTTATTTACATAATTGATGGTGTCGTGCATTATGATGGTCCGGTAAGTGAATTTAAGGGAAAACGATAATGGAAGAAAAACTTGATCAAAAAATTCATATGTCCAATGCTGTTTTTCGTGAGTCTTGGATTTC
This sequence comes from bacterium, assembly GCA_024692925.1. Lineage (GTDB taxonomy): Bacteria > Pseudomonadota > Alphaproteobacteria > Rs-D84 > CACZYB01 > CACZYB01. Next base: position 43,767 of record JAILLX010000088.1, on the reverse strand, counting down.
GATAAAGTCAAATAAACTTCGTTCGTTTTTGACAACACTTGGTATCATTATTGGTGTGTGTGCAGTTGTGATTATGGTTGCGGCGGGGCAAACTGTACAGAATATGATTAACGACAGTTTCGCCGGAATGGGAAGTAATCTTTTGCTTATCAGACCGGAATTTGTTGCAACGTCGGGTGTGAAAAGTGGTGGGCAAACTGTGGTTAAAACTGGTGATGCGGATGTGATAAGAAAACTTAAATATATAAAGGCAGTGTCGCCTATTGTTAATGGTACGGCACAAATTATTTATGGAAATGAAAATTATACCGCATCAATTGTTGCGTCGACTCCGGATTATCTTTCTACTGGAAAGTGGGAGATTGAACGAGGCGAGGGACTTTCCGAACGTGATGTGAAATCGGCACAGGCTTATGTGTTGATTGGAAAAACTATTGAAGCGAATCTTTTCCCAGGTGGTGAAAGTGCGATTGGGAAAACTGTGCGTGTAAGTAATATTCCGTTTATTGTAAAGGGTGTGTTAAAGGCAAAGGGTCAAGGTATGGGTGGCGTCGACAGGGACGAAACTGTGATTATGCCGGTGACAACTTATCGTAGACGTATTAGGGGAAGTTATATTCCGAATCGTGTAAGCTATATTATGGCACAGGTGGATAGTGATAAAAATATTTCAAAGGCAAAAAAGTATATTGAAAATGCCCTACGCGAATCTCGACGTCTTAAACCTGGTGCGGAAAATGATTTTAGGGTGGATGATATGACCGAGATGGTCGAAACTGTAAAGTCGGTTGGAACATATCTTTCGATTTTGTTGGCGTCGATTGCTTCGATATCCCTTATTGTTGGAAGTATTGGTATTATGAATATGATGCTTGTTTCCGTGACCGAACGTACGCGTGAGATTGGTATACGAAAGGCGATTGGTGCGAAAAATTCCTATATACTTTATCAATTCCTTTTGGAGGCGATTTTGATTTCGTTTATTGGAAGTATGGTTGGAATGGTTTTGGGTATTGGTATATCGCAAGTTGTTGGCGTTTTGTTGGAAAAGAATGTGCCAATATCAATGCTTACCGTGATAATTTCATTTTCAGTTGCAATTGTTGTTGGAATTGCGTCAGGAATTTTCCCTGCGATTAAGGCAACAAAACTTGATCCGATTGAGGCATTAAGGTATCAGTAGAAGAGTAGTCTTTTATAATGATAGAGGGGAGGGTCATCCTGAACTTGTTTCAGGATCTTTGAGATTAAAAAATATGTCAAAACAATATTATATTTATATTTTAACGAATTTAAAAAATAATGTATTTTATATTGGTTCTACATCAGATTTACAAAAAAGAATTTATGAACATAAAAATAAAATTTTTAAAGGATTTTCAAAAAAATATAATGTTGAAAAACTTGTTTATTATGAAATTTATGATGATCCTTATCTTATGGTTTCAAGAGAACGACAACTTAAAAATTGGCACAGAGATTGGAAGATAAATTTAATTAAAAGTAAAAATCCAGATTTTAATGATTTGTATGATAGTTTGTTTTAGATCCTGAAACAAGTTCAGGATGACAATTATATATAAGTGTGACAAAGGATATATTTGTCTTATTATGGATTACCGTGCCACTGTGAGGTTCGCAATGACAGGATATTAGTTTTAGATCCTGAAACAAGTTCACGATGACAAGGTATTATGCGACAAAAAAAGGCCCTGAATGAATTTCAGGGTCTTTTTATTAGTTATATTATGATTACCATCTTACCATATTTGATGAAACCCTGCTGTAAGTATTGGACCAACCAGAACCCTTACCATCAGCGGTACCATCAGCATTAAGTTTTATAGTTCTGTCGCCACTTCTTCCGTAAATATCACATGGAAGTTTTCGGCATGAACCAAGTTCAATGGTTTGTCCTTCACTTGAAAGGTGAGCACATTCGGCACCACAACCCTTACCACGACCTACCGCAGGGTCACCAAATGTTGCATTATTACATTGAACAGTTGTTCCAGCGTTAAACCATTGTTGTTTTGAAGCGGCACAAGTTCTTCCTGCTTCATTGTCATTGTTCCAATGAGAGTAAGTAATTTTAATTTGAATTCGACCGCAAGATGCAGAACCAGGGTTAGACCAGTAGTAATCATTACATGGAGAACATACTTGTGAACCAGCCCTTGCATAAGTACCAGCAGGACAAATTTCACATGTACCGTTGCTTAACAACTTATAACCACCATTACATTTTGTTGCTTTTCCAGTAGATTTATCACATGTCGCAGCCCCTGTACCACAAGATTTTTCTGCTACGCAATTACCATCACTCATATAATAGCCAGTCTTACAGGTCAAAGCCTTTCCATTTGTGGCATCACATGTCGCAACACCTGTTGCAAGACAAGTATTACATTGTGTCTTTCCACCAAGAGAGAAAGTACCAGCAGCACATGGGGTACATGTGCCATCGACATATCCGTTTCCGGCATCGCATGATACCTTATCCAATGGATTTACACAGGCATCCTTTGATGTGGAACCAGCAGGTGCAGTATATCCATCAGGGCATTCATTACATTGTGCAATGTATCCAGCTGTTAACTCGCTTGAATAATAATTTTCAGGGCAAGAGAATTTATATGCGGAATCGTATCCTGCGTTTTCGGCTTCCTCATCAGTAAGTTTTGATAAAATTGATTTTTCCGGAGCAGAGCAAGCCTCATCCGTATTTGGATTTATGTAATCCTTTCCTGATTTTTCAAGTGCAGTATCAAGAGGGCAAATACCGTATGCATCGATACATGCAGTTCCCTTTTTTGTGAAATTTTCATCACAGGTGAAGTATACAGCTTCGGATGCTTCGATCCATGCCATCTTTTTTAAATTAGAACTTGAATCCCATGATTCTTCGTGTGCATTTTCAGGTGCAGTACAAGTTTTCTTTCTTGCATAATAATATGTTTGTTCATCAGAAGCATATCTTACTACTCTTCCAACAGGACATTGATTACCCGATGACCTTTTTGATGTGGAAGCAGTTGATGTTGTTGCACCAGAAATTCTTCGTGCAGCAGCGGCAGCACGGCGAGAGTTTGTTCGTGCGGCACGGCGGGAATTTGTACTTGCGGCACGACGTGAATTTGTACTTGCGGCACGTTTCGATGATTTAGAACTTGCCGAACGTTTTGAACCGGATTTTTTTGATGAAGTTTTCTTTTTGTTTGATGTGCTACTTGCACGTTTTGATGATCTTTTCTTTGCTGCATTTACAATACTATCACCAGTAATAAGTAGTGATGATATTACAAAAACAGAAAGTAAAATTTTTCCTATGCTTCTTTTGTTTAACATTTTTTCTCCTTTTTGTGACTTATTTTCTTAAAGTATAAAGTATATAATACTTATTGTAAATACTTTTTTATTTGATTTTAATCAGGGCAGGTGATACTATTTTACTATCATTAAAAAGAGGTGTGTTATGAAGAATGTAAGAATTACAAAGTTGGAAAATGGATTTACGGTTGTGTCGGATTTTAACCCTTCGATTGAAACGGTTTTTTGTGGTGTGTGGGCAAGTGTTGGTTCACGTAATGAAACAAAGGAAATTAACGGAATTTCACACTTTTTGGAACATATGGCTTTTAAGGGGACTACTACTAAAACATATAAGGATATTGCTGAAATTATCGAAGATATTGGGGGCGATATTAACGCCTATACCTCAAAGGATCATACCTTTTTTTATACCAAAACATTAAAGGAATATTTAGAAGTAAGCATTGATATTTTGGCGGATATTATTCAAAACTCTGTTTTCGATGAAAATGAAACTTCGAAGGAAAGGAATGTTATTTTACAGGAATATTATAGCTCGCTGGATACTCCGGATGATGTGATTTATGATTACTATGGCGAGGTGGCATATCCAAACCAACCACTTGGGCGGGCAATTTTGGGTACTGATGAAACGATACGTTCTATTACTCCGGATATGCTTAAATCCTATATCAAAACAAATTATTGTGCCGATAAACTTTTCCTTGTGGTATCAGGAAATTTTGATGAGGAAAAAGTTATTGAACTTGCAAAAAAATATTTCACAAATTTGACTGTGGCTGGATGTCCACCAACACCACCTGCAAAATACGAGGGTGGGTACTTTATCAAAAACAAAGATTTGGAGCAAGTACACCTTATGCTTGGGTTCGAAGCAACAAACCTTTTTGACAGGAAAGAAGTTTTTTGTGAAAACATTCTTTGCAATACCCTTGGCGGGGGAATGTCATCCCGACTTTTCCAAGAGGTAAGGGAAAAACACAACCTTGTTTACACAATATATTCAAGTGTAAGTAATTATTCCGATACCGGACATTTTTATATTTATACTTCCACCGTACCGGAAAAGATTAACAAGGTTATTGATGCAACAGCCGGTGAAATTTTAAAGATTTGTGATGGTATTACTGAACGTGAATTTGAACGTGCAAAGATAAGTTATAAGTCCAGTGTGTTAATGAGTTTGGAAAATTCAACTGCAAGGGCAAGGGTTTTGGGTCGTCAAATGCAACACTTTGGAAAGCATATTCCGTTTTCTGAGTCAATACAACTTATTGAATCACTTTCGCTGGATGATATAAAAAATACTGCACAGAAAATTTTTTCATCAAAAATTACGGTTGCGGGTCTTGGAAAATGTGAAGGTATTTATGACCTTGATACAATAAAATTGAAACTTTCTAAATAATTTGAAATAAAAAATTTTTTGTGTTATACTTCTGTTTTAGAAGGAGAATTTTTTATGGCTGAAGTAAGACAAGTACCACTTGAAGAATATGAAAATATGAAAAAATCATACGGGCTTACTGATGAACAAATGAGATCCGTTATGAATGTGGAACCACTTAAAACAAGATGGGCTGATGGCTATGGTGAAAGCCGTAAAAAGGATGAAGAAATTTCTGTTAAGGATAGGCATCAACAACTTGTCAATGAAATACGAAGCCGTTTGGAAAATGGTCAGGTTGAAGTAAAACCAGAAGTAAAAGAAACTGCTGAAAATCCTGTGCAAAACGAAGTTAAGGTTGATGATGTGCCAGCATTTTCGGAACCTGAAACAAAGGTTGAGGAAGTACCAAGTTTCGCAATGCTACAGGAGGAGATGGCGGAGGAAGTGCCAAGTTTTTCTATGCCACAAGAAAATAGTGTTGCTGATGTTCCGGAATTTTCTGTACCATCAGTTGATTTTTCATCAGATGAAATTAAAAAGGCAGAAGCTGAATTGGATTTGGGGGATAATATTGAATTTGCAGTTCCTGAATTTACTCCGGTTATGGAGGAGGTTATTGAAAATATGTCCGATGTGCCAGCGTTTTCAGAACCTGAAACAAAGGTTGATGAAGTACCAAGTTTCGCAATGCCACAGGAGGAGGTTGTTTCAACCCCAACTGATAATACTGAAATTGCATTGTCGGATGATATTTCAAAAAGCCGTGACGAGATGTTCGAAATGGGTAAAAATAAGTTGCTTGAACTTTTGAAAATGGATAATCAATTATCCAAAAGTACTGATTTTTCAAGATAAATAAACTCTTTACAATCTTCTTGTTTTAGGATAAGATTCTTATCAACAGGGTGAAAATCTTGTATGTTAAACTAAAAAAAGGAGATATAATATGAAAAAAATATCATTATTATCATTACTTGCTGTTTTAGCTGTTTCATCTGCTGCAAATGCAAATGTGGAAGATCCACTTTATGCACCTGCAAAAGGTAAACTTTATTCAAAAACATCAGTTGCAAAAGCTGATACAGAATATACTTTGCAACAAAAGTTTGGTTATGGTATTACAAACAGATTGGTTGTTGACGGCTTTGTAAACTATATCGATCAAGATAAAGAAGATGGTGAAGACGGCTTTGGTTCATTCAACATTGGTGGTGCATACAGACTTTCATCAGGTTCATTCATTTCTGATATCTATGCTCATTATCAAACAGCAATAGATGAAGATGTTATCGGTGATTATACTGCATGGGATGCTGGTTTGAAATTCGGTAAACAAACAAAGAAATATACTCTTGCTGCACAAGCAGGTGTTGAACATATCGATGTAAAAGATTATACAGATACAAACAATATAGTTCTTGGTTTAGAAGGTGCATACTCATTTGATGATCGTGTATCTGCAAGTCTTGGACTTAAATATACAATTGTTGATGAATTCTCTTGGTATGGTCAAGATGATGAAAATTCAATGGCTGTGACTGCACAAGTAAATTACCTAAAGGGTGGTCTATGGTCATTGGCTTATACTCATGAAGCAAAAATCGATGATATAGACAATGTTCTTACATTGAAATATGGCGTACAATTCTAATTGTATCTGTTTAAAAGAAAAAATTCCCCATCTTTGGTGGGGAATTTTATTTTGCCTCTATCTCGATAATTGTTTCATCAATCGCCTGTTTTATATTTTCATCTTTTTCTTCCATAGTTTTATTCATAATCCCACCAAAGAAAAGATGTTTTACCCTTTTAAAACCACAGAATTTGAAAATTCCTTCATCAACAGTTTTTTTAATGGCACTATAGAATCCTTCGTTTTTATAAAAGTCATAGGGTGAACCATTAGAATTTATTACAATAGCTCGTTTATCAGTCAAAAGTCCGACTACTTTACTCCCCTTATACATATATGCAAAACCATAGGAAAATACTCGGTCAATATAACCCTTTATGATTGCGGGACTTCCTGCCCACCATATTGGATAAATGAAAATTATCACATCAGCATTTTTTATGAATTCTTGCTCTTGTTTTATATCTTCGGGAATTTCATTATTATGCAATTTTGCCAAATCTTCAGATGACAAAAGCGGATTAAAACTTACCTCATACAAATCACGAACAAGAATGTTATGTCCCTTATTTTTTATCGCAGAAACAAGTTTTTCCTTTAATGCAAAATTAAAACTGGTTGGTGTTTTTGGATGACCATAGATAAGTAAAATATTTGCCATAAATCTTTCCTCCTTCACTTGAAAGAAAGATAGCACATTTTGGAGGTTTTTGCTATGAGAAGAAAATCAAAAAAAATCCCCACCTTGTGGCGGGGTAAATTTTATTTATTTGGAACAACAAACATTATCATCTGTCTGCCTTCCATCATTGGTTCCTTATCAACCTTTATAATATCGCCAAGTTCAGCCTTAACCCTGTTTAAAAGTTGGATGCCGGAATCCTGATTTGTGATTTCACGACCTTTGAAACGAACGGTGAATTTAACCTTGTTTCCATCCTCAATAAAACGAGTTGCAGCCTTGATTTTAACCTGAAAATCATGAACATCAATGTTTGGGCGGATTTTAAGTTCTTTTGTTTCAACAACCTTTTGTGCCTTTTTCGCCTCTGATTGTTTTTTTTGTTCCTCATACTTCCACTTGCCATAGTCCATAATTTTGCATACAGGTGGATTTGCCTGTGGTGAGATTTCAAGAAGATCAAGTCCAGCATCGCGTGCCATATTCAATGCTTCTGACACAGAAACGATACCAACATTATCACCATTTTGATTTATCAAGCGAACTTCGCGAGCGCGAATTTTTTCATTTACATTAAGCGATAAGCTATTGTTTTTATCAGCCAAAAATTTACTCCTTTAAAAATAAAGTTGGAGGTCGATACCGGATTCGAACCAGTGTACAAGGATTTGCAGTCCTCTGCATAGCCTCTCTGCCAACCGACCGTTATGGCAGACAGTATATACGACATTTTCTAAAAAATCAATAAGTATTTTATTGAAAGAGTGCATAAAATTTGATATTATAGAAAATGGTTAAATTTTTTTAATAAGAAGGAATCTCTAAATGTCTATTTTAAAAAAGAAAATTTCTGTATGTGTCTTTTGTGGTGCAGAATTGGGTAATAAGAAAAAATATGCTGATGTTGTAGCAGAAGTTGGCAACCTTATTGCAAAAAACAATATGCGTCTTGTTTATGGTGCCGGTGGAAAAGGTTTAATGGGAAAAGTTGCCAATGGCGTTTTGGCATTAAAGGGTAAAATTTTTGGTATTACAACAAAAATTATTGCTGATTTCGAAGAACCTATTAAGGGAACAAAATTTGAAATAGTTAAAAATATACAACTAAGAAAACGCGGATTTATTGATGCGTCAGATGCTTTTATTGTTTCTCCTGGTGGATTTGGAACATTTGACGAGTTATTTGAAATACTTGTTAGCAAAGAAATAATTGCAAAACATAACAAACTTTTCGGAAGCAAGGATCCGGAAAAACTTGGTAAAGATATTGTTAAAAAACCTCTTATCTTGTTGGATGTAGATGGTTTTTTCAAACCATTTGAAAAGTTGGTTGACTCGTTAATTTCAACAGGATTTATTCCCGAAACTAATAAAAAATTTTTCAAAATAGTTAAAACTCCAAAAGAGGCTGTTAACTATATAAAGAAATATGTAAAAAAATAATAAGAAAATGTTGCTTTTTTTAAAGAAATATTTTATTATTTAAACAACTGTAAATAAAAACAGGTATTAACTTTAACACAAAGGGGTTATCAAATGAAAAAACTTATAGCATTACTTTCAGTAGTTGTTTTGGGTGCTTGTTCTTCAACATCTGATACATTATTCGCAGGTAGTGAAACATCTAAACCAGCAAAAGAATCATCAACTGCATTTGATGGTACTTTTATCAAAAATAAAATTGCAAATTTTGGCTCTGAACAAGCAGAACTTAAAAAACTTGTTGATGGCAGAAAAGATGCTTTGCAAGTTATGAGAAACGAAACAAACACTGCTGTTTCTGACTACAGAAGTGCTGTTGCTCAAATCAATTCAAAATTGCAACTTGGCACAACACCAGGAAATCCTGAACTTATGGATGAATGGAAAGAAGCACGTGCAAAACTTGAAAAAATTAACAACATTGCTTTTGATATAAAAAGACTTGTTGCAGATGTAGAATCTGATCAATCAATGGTTGACTATATGGTTGGTTCTATCCAAGCATCATACAAAATCCGTGGTGCAACAGAAGATGAACACAAACAATTGAAATCATTGGAAGAAGAAGCAAAACAAATTGGTTCAAATATTTCAATCTTTGCTCGTCAACTTAATGCCGAAGCAGAAAGACAACAAGCATATGTTGAAAATGAAAAATACAACCTTAATGATGTTGCACTTAACATAAAGAACGGAAAACTTTATGGTATGGGCGGTTCATCAACTGATTTCTTTGCAAACGGTGGTTCAATGTTCTCAAGTGATGATGCATACAATGCTTTCATGGAAGAAAATGAACAAGAATATGGCTATGCTTCAAGAAGAGCTCCTGCTCCTAGAAGACAACCAATGGTAAAGGAAGACAGAAACGTTATGGTTCCAATGCGTGCACCAGTATCTGTTGTTGAAAAGGTATCTGCACCTGTTGCTGTAAGACCTATTGCTGTTGTAAAATTTGACAAGACAAATGTTGAATTCGAAGAACCACTTTATCAAGCATTAAGCCGTTCATTGGAAAGAAATCCATCTGCTACATTTGAAGTTGTTGGTGTTGCTCCTCAGGGAAAACCTTCTGCAAATGTAAAGAAAGATGTTAAGGCTGTTATGAATGCTTTGACTGAAATGGGTCTTCCTGCAAGTCGTGTTGCAATCACAATGAAGACTGAAAATGTTGATTTTGATGAAGTTCGTGTATTCGAAAAATAATTTCAACAAAGTTTAGAAAGTCGCCCTTGGTTTTTAAGGGCGATTTTTTTATTTGACTGAAAAAATAAATTATGATAAAATAAGAATGTATTCTAATAAAATAGAAGGAGTATAAAATGAAAAAATTATTTATAGTTGCATTGTTTTCAATAATTGCTTCGGATGTTTTTGCAGGAACAATTTCTGGTGCTGAATGCACAAAGGGTGGTCAAACAATCCGAACAACTGATGATATCCATGGCTTTATGAAGACAAACAAGGCTAATGGTTGGAAATGCAGATATACAAGAGATTAATTTCTTGTTTTTAAGTTTTATCCCCAGTCGGTTTGGCTGGGGTATTTTTTTGATAATATTTACTGAAATATATTTACTGAAATAAAAAATCCCCTCGAAAAATGAGGGGATAATTTTATAAAGAAAATCAAATTAAGCGTTTGCTTCTTCTTTCTTTTCAGCAGAAGCCTTTGCAAGTTCAGCTTCTTTTGCTTCTTTTTCAGCCTTTGCTTCAGCTTTTGCTTTTTCAGCTTTTTCTTTAGCAAGTTTAGCTTCTTTTTCAGCAGTGATTTCAGCAACTTTTGCTTCTTCTTCTGATCTTGCAACGTTAATTTTTACAGTATCAACAATTTCAGGGTGCAATGCAACCTTTACTTCGTAAATACCAATTTCTTTGATAGGTGTATCAATTGTGATTTTTGTGTAATCAACATCAGCACCAGCAGCTTTGAAAACAGCAGCCAAATCACGTGTTGAAACAGAACCATAAAGGTGACCAGTGTCGCCAGCTTGTCTTATCACAACGAAAGATTTACCATTGATTTTTGCAGAAATTGTTTCAGCAACTTTTTTAGCTTCTTCACTTTTCTTTGCAAGTTCAGCCTTTTGTGCTTCGAACATTTCGATGTTTGCCTTTGTCACACGCAAAGCTTTACCTGTAGGAATAAGGAAATTTCTTGCATAACCATCTTTTACAGTAACCTTGTCACCAAGATGACCAAGTTTACCAACTTTTTCTAATAAAATAACTTCCATTTTTATCTCCTATTCATTGTTTGCAACGTATGGTAATAATGCAATATATCTTGCACGTTTAATTGCATTTGCAAGTTGTCTTTGACTTTTTGCAGATGTACCAGAAATTCTTCTTGGAACAATTTTACCACGTTCAGAAATAAATTTTCTTAGAAGTTTTACATCTTTATAATCAATGTTAACTGATTTTAAAGGATCTGTTTTCTTTCTCATAACTTTTTCTTGAATAGCCATTTTTATTTCCTTTCATCTTTTGTATCTTTTTGTGAAAGTATAGGTGATGGACCTTCGGATGGTTTATCAAGTTTAATTGTCATAAACCTTAAAACGTTTTCGTTTAAGCCCAACTTTCTTTCGAATTCAGAAATTGCAGATGCAGGTGCTTCTGTTTCCAAAAGAACATAATGACCTTTTTTATTTTTGTTGATTTTATAAGCAAGAGAACGAAGTCCCCAGTTTTCTTCCTTAAGTAATTTTGCCTTACCATCGGAAAGTATTTTTTTGAAATCTTTAGAAATATCTTCAACTTGTTGTGAAGTTAAATCTTGTCTCAAAACAAATACTGTTTCGTAAAATGCCATAATTTATACTCCTTATGGGTTTTCAAAGGTTTTAATTTTAAATTTTGACGCCCGCCAAAATCCTTTGAATTATCCGCTTGAAAATAATCCTTTTCATATTTCAAAAGAATCTATCAAACAGAAAGGTGATGTAAATGTACACCACCTTTTCAAAAAAATCAAGTATTTTTTAAGGTTTAGTTCTTATAAAACGAACCAATAATTGTGTTATTTGTTGTTTTACAATTTTCGGCAACCTTTGCAATAGTTAAATTGTCACCAGTAAGAGCAACAGAACCAATTGTGACAGAAAAACTGTCCTTTGTAAGTAAGGTATTACCAATGTTGATGCAAGTTTTTTGATCCTTGCCAGTAAAGGTCATACTGAAACTTTTATTTGCATCTATTGTTTTTAGGGTAATTACACCACCCCAAGGGTCATCAAGTTTTGTTGTTCCGCCAATAGCATTTGCAAATGATGTTTTATATACATTGTTATCAGTAGGAAGTGGACGGCCAAGGAAATAGGTGTTTACATACTCCCTTAAATCATCAACCTGATTTTCAAATTTTATTATACGGGTTTTTTCAACAGAGTCAGCGTACATCTTTAGTGTTGATGCAGTAAGAACCACAATTAAACCAAGGTAAAGTATCATTTCCATCATGGAACGACCCATATCATTTTTAAATTTCATAATTTTCTCCTTTCTTATTTCAAAAACTTAGGTTATTATACCATAAGGTTAACTAAAAAACAACAGAATTGAAGATGACAGAAAATTATTATGATGGATTGCCTCCTATCTCGGATTTTATAGAAAGATATAATTTAAAAGCATTAAAATCATTGGGGCAAAATTTTATTTTGGATTTGAATTTGACTGATAAAATCGCAAAATCGGTTCCAAATATCCAAAATTCTGTTGTTGTGGAGGTTGGTTCTGGACCGGCTGGACTTACACGAGCTTTGCTTAAAAATAATGCAAAAAAAGTTATTGCAATAGAACTTGATAACAGGGCAATCGGTATTTTAAAGGAACTTCAACAAACATACGGCGACAGGTTGGAAATTATTGAATCTGATGCTCTTTTGGTGGATTTTAAGATGTTGAAATCTAAATATGCAAGTGATTGTGATTTCAGAATTTGTGCAAATCTTCCGTATAATGTTTCAATACCTTTGACTGCGAAGTGGCTTTTTGATGCGGATATTATTAACTCTATGACATTGATGTTTCAATTGGAAGTTGGGGAAAGAATTACTGCAAAACCAAAAACAAAAGATTATGGCAGAATTTCAATTGTATCTCAAATTACCAATGATGTAAAAATTTTGTTTAAAGTGCCAAGGACTTGTTTTACTCCGGCACCAAAGGTGACTTCGTGTATTGTGGAATTTCGTGCGAAACCAACTCAACCATCAACTGAACTTTTGCTTAAACTTACCGAAGTTGTAAAACAGGCATTTTCCGAACGAAGAAAGATGGTTCGTTCAACACTTAAACCATTATTTGCAAGTGCAGAGGAAATGCTTAAAGTATTTTCTGTGCTTGGGATAAAAGAAACACAAAGGGCCGAAGAAATCAGCCCAGAGATGTTTTTTGAACTTTCAAAGAAAATTTAATTATTCAATATCAGTTAACAATTTGTGGTATGAAATTTGATTTCCACCCTTGACCTTTGCTTCCTTTGCGGCGGATGCGGCAGATGCAAGCAAGTTTTGTGGTGTTTCGCCAGAAATTGGGAATGTTGCAACACCAATACTGATGGAAACTTTTTCAATTTTTGGGTGTAAGACATAAGGTTTTGTAATTTTTGCAAAAATCTTGTTTACCATTTCATCAATACTTTCTTGTGTATAAATATCCTGTATTATAACACAGAAAATATCACCTTTTAATCGTGCAACAGTATCACTTTCTTCCAATGTTTCCTTAAGTGTAGAGCCAAGGTTTTTAAGAATTATGTCGCCTGCGTGGTAGTTATCCTGTTTTGCAAGTTCGTGGAAATTATCAATATCAATATAAAGAAGGGAAAGGACAGACATATCCTTTTCAATCTTGTGAATATTATGTTCCAAACGGTGCAAAAATGCGTTGGCGTTGTAAATTTTTGTAAGTGGATCAATGTTTGGATCAAACGAAATTTCGTTCATTTGTGATATATAAGAATAGATTGAAGAGCAAATTCCAACATAATGATTTGCCTCCCCAAGTTCGTTATAGACCGCAGAAAAATGTAAATCCAATGGAATAACAGCACCGGATTTATTTCTTCCGAAAACTTGACCTGACCAATAACCATTACTTATTAAATCACGGATGAAATTTTTGTATGATGAAACATCAGATTGTCCAGCAAATAAAAAGTCTGGAATACGACCGATGATATTTTCCTTTTCATCACCGATAAGGTTGCAAAGTGCAGTGTTTATTGCGGAAATTTTTCCAACTGCATCCAATACAAGCATTGCATCGGTTGAAAATTCAAACAATGTTGTTGCGAACGAGCCAAGCTCTTTAATAGTCACAGGTAAATTATATCTTTCGGAATCGATTTTTTTATTTGCCATTTTTCCCTCTTGTTTTTTCCTCACCTTTTGATATTATAATAACGAAAAGTAAAAGGGTCAACCAAAATATGAAAAGTTTATATATAAATACTGTGGAAAAAAATTTAAGCCTTGGGTTTAAAGATGGCGACAAGTTTAATTTGGTCGAAAGTTCCAATCAGGTTCAACAATCAGAAAAAATTTTTCCTTTGATTAGTGAGGCTTTAGGAAAAAATAAAATTTCAGATTTGGATTTTATTGTGTGTTTGTCTGGTCCGGGGTCATTTACAGGGATAAGGCTTGGGCTTTCGGTGGTGAAAGGGTTTAATATTGCGGTTGGTGTGCCAGTTATAACCCTTAATAACTTTACGGCATTGCTTTATTCTGTGATGGATGAGGTAGAAAAAAAAGGTGAAGATTTTTATATTGCAATTCCGTCTGGGATGTCGGAACTTTTTGTTGCAAAATTTTCGTGTGATGGAAAGTTGTTGGAGGAAGGTAAACTTGTAAAAAAAGAAAACTTTCATCCGCTGGAATTTGTTTATTTTGATTTAAAGGTAAATGTTGAAAAGGTGCTTTTGCAGGTGGAAAAAACTTTTGATAAGTCAACTTTTGAACAGAAACCAATTGAACCAACCTATATTAAACCGCATTATGCAAAGGTTAAGGCAAAATAAAAAATCCCCACCTTATGATGGGGAAATTTTTTACCTTTCTTTATACTAGAATAAACCAGATAATGAATTAGCAATGTTTTCTTTTATCTTTGAAGTTGCGTCTTCTGGTGCAAGGTTTACTTGGGATGCCTCTAAATTAAGAACAGTTGTGTATGGAGTTTTTCCCTCTAAAATTCTTATATCAACTTGTACAATGTAGGTTGCATCCTTTGTTTTTGCATCGAAATACATTGTTGCAAGTCCAGCACCAGCACCGGCAAGAACACTTGTCAAATCGTTATTTTTTCTTCCAACAAGAAGTCCAGTTCCAAGGGCTGCTACTGATGCATCGGATGATGCCTTATCTTCGCTTATGCTCTTGTTGTAAAGTATAGCCTTTAGGACATTTGCCTGAAGAACGAATGTTGCAGTTTTTGGATTGTTTGTTGTTTGATAGCCCTTTTCTTCTAATGCAACTTTTATATATTTTCCTAAATCATTGAATGATTTGTTATCAGAAGTATTTCTGCTTTGAACAAAGATTGTTGTGTCAGCAGGGTTTGTTGGTGTAAGCCATATTGTCTTTGTCATATTGGTTTTGATTTCCATATCACTTTTCGACATTTGTGTGTAAGCTGCACTACAACCAGCAAGAAGTGAAACTATTGATAAAACTTTTATAAAATTTTTCATTTTTTATCTCCTTTATTAATATGTTCCTATTATACATTTTTTACTTTATAAATACAAGTTTATATTTTATAATAGGGAGTTATGAAGACAATTTGTTTAAATATAGACGATAAAATTTTGTATCAGACTTTTGCTGATTTATTTACAACTTTTGGATTTAAGGTTGTGGATAGGGGGTCTGGGGATTTTGTATTTGATGATTTGGGTGACAGGATTGTTGTAAATGAAACTATGGTATTTGAAAAGCCGGTTGATATATTTTACTTGGTTTCAAAGATAAGTGAAAATGTTGATATTGTATTTGGAAATATGTCATTAAATCAAAAATTAAAACAAATGAAATTTTGTGATAAGGTTGCATTGCTTACGGATATAGAGGTGAAAATTCTTTCGTTATTGATGAATAATAGTGATGGTATTTTGGCATCTGATTTGGCGATTGCGATTTTTTCAAAAAATACCGAATCCCAGATGAAAAGTTTGGCTACGCATATCTATAATTTAAGGAAAAAAATCGAAGAAATTACTGGAAAACAAAAAAATATTATCCTTAAAAACTCAAGGTATTGCCTTGATTTATAGCAGATTTTTGTTTTGAAAAATAAATTTGTTCCAATTTTGTTCTTGACAATTTGATAAAAATGTGGTATAGTGTTTGGCAACTAATGGGATAAGTATATCCAAAGTAATCTTTGTCTTTTTCGTTTTTATTTCTTTTTTAAGTTGTTTTAAAAGTTTGCAATGAATTTCTTTTCTTGCAAATTATTTCCTTATCCCATTAGGTCGAAAATCATAAATTGTTGGGGGTGAAAATGGAAAATATAAATTTATCCTGGTGGATAAGTGTTGTCGAAATTCCATTGTTTGCGGGTGGGTTTTGGCTTTTGAAAAATAGTATTTACCTTTTGCAAAATTATGTAAAGGAGGTAGAGGCAAAATCAAAAAAAGATGTAATTACTTTGATTGAAAATCTTGCCTCCTTTAGGGTTGATGTCGCAGTTAATTATGCATCTATTTCTTGTTTGAAAGATGTGGAAAACAGACTGACGGCTCATCTTTTGCGTATTGAGGAAAAAATTTCAGGAGGTAAATAAATTGATTGTTGGTGAAAAGAAAAATTTTATAAAAAAACTTAAACTTAATTCTAATATCAATAAATTTATTTTTGCAAAGACTTTGTTTGCAATAACAAAAAATCCAAGTGATAAATTTATTGAATTGATTGCAAATACTTTGATGAACAGATTTATTTTTGAGGCGGAAATTTCTGATGATGTACCAAATATGGTTAGTGAACTTACATCACTTCGATGTTGGAAAAATTTGAAAATGATGGATGAAATTTGTGTTGATAATTCTGTTTTCAAAAAATGTTTAAAGATTGCAAATGAAGTGTTAAGTGGAAATTTAAAAGAAGAGTTTTCAAATATTTTGTCTTTTCATAAAAAATTGGAAAGCCATCTTTTAACAAACAATGTTAAACCAAAATTTATTGTGGATGGTTTTTCTTTCTTTGATGTTTATGTGTAAAAATAAAGGAGTTATTATGAATATTGGTGGTTGCTTAAAAAATAAAAAAACTTTGGTCACATCAGTTGTAAGTTTTATTTCTTGTATTGCGATGTATTTGGTTGGCGATGTAAGTTTGATTGATTTACTTCAGATTATTATTCCTTTGTTCGGAGTGATATTTTTGGGTCGTGAACTTACCGACAGTTTGCAAACAAAAATCGATGAACTAAATTCTAAAAAAAAATAAGTATGTCGAAACTTTGTTTCCTTTTAAAGTTAATATTTAAAAAACGAAAATTCAAATATTTCTTTTTAATAGAGTTGTTTGATTTTTTGAAAACTAAATTATATAGAGGTAAAAATGGAAGATAAAAAAATTGAAATAAAACAGGATGAAAAGCAAACTAATCCAAACAAAGATATTTTGGATTTGGCACTTAAAACTGATGGTGCAGAAAAGGGATATGAAATAGTTCTTCACAGCCAATTTTTAACAATTGATGAAGAGGTAAACAAAAGGCTTAAAGTTGCAGGATTTACAAATGAACAGGCACAACTTGTTTATGATTTGGCTGCGGAAATTATGATTCCAAAAATCAGGGAAGTTGTTAATGAATTTAAACTTTACAAAGAATTATCAAAGCTTGAAAATTATTTTGGTGGTGAAGAAAGATTTGATGAAATTGCACGACAAATTTCTTTGTGGGCTGATAAAAATTTACCGGCTGAAATTTATCAATCTTTGAATACATCTTTTTATGGCGTGATTGCACTTTACAATATGATGACTTCGGGTGAACCAAAAGTTATGGCAAAATCTGGTGAAGTTGCTGATGTCATTACAGAAGAAAAATTAAAAGAGATGATGAAGGATCCAAAATATTGGAGAGATAATGATAAAAATTTTATAAAAAAAGTTGATGATGGTTTTAAATTTTTGTATGGTGATGAATAATTTTTTTGCATTTTTTTAATTTAAGTATTGCAGTATTCTTTTTTATGTGGTATATTGTAATTGTCTTTTGTTTTAATTAAGGAGAGAATTATGTTTAAAAGTATAATTAAAAAAACTGTAAAACCTGCTGCTAAAAAACCAGCTGCAAAAAAAGTTGAAGTTAAAAAAACTACTGTTAAAAAAGTTGAAGTAAAAAAAGTTACTGTTAAGAAAGCTCCTGCTAAAAAGGCACCTGCTAAAAAAGTAGCTGTTAAAAAAGCTCCAGCAAAAAAAGTAGTTGCAAAAAAAGTTGCTGTTAAAAAAGCACCTGCTAAAAAAGTAGTTGCTAAAAAAGCTCCTGCTAAAAAGGTTGCTGTTAAAAAGGCTCCTGCTAAAAAAGTAGTTGCTAAAAAAGCTCCTGCAAAAAAAGTTGCAGTAAAAGCTCCAGCAAAAAAGAAAATCGTTGTTAAGAAAGCTGCTGTAAAAGTTGCTTCTGTTAAGAAAGCTGTTAAACCAGTAGCAAAAAAAAAAGTAGCAAAGAAGTAGAAATTTCTTTGGTAGTTTCGGATCCCAACAAGACCAGAAAACAGGAAAATAAAAAATCTTCGTTTTTTGGAAAATTGTTGGGATTTTTTTATAATCATACCGGTGCAATAATTAAAACAGTATTGGTACTTTCTGTAATTTTATGCTTTACACAATCCTTTGTTAAAAAGTTGGAAACTTATAAACTTGTTGGATTTGCAATGAACCCAATCGAAATAATGTTTATTGGTGTTGTGGATGCAATTTTTAATATTGTGAAAGTATTTATGCCTTTTATTATTGTGTGTGGTATTTTAAAATATGTTATGATTAAATCGAAAAAATTAAAGATAGAATATGTGTTTAATAAATCTTTTAAATACGAACTTTTGGTTTCATTTTTGGTATCATTCGCATTTGCAATTTTGTTTTACACAGATCTTTTGGTTTTAACAAAATATTCGAAACAGTTGATTGAATCTTCGGTGCAAATTTTCGTACTATTTTTTGCTTCTGTTTTGTTTACAATATCTTCGATGCATGGAATTGTAAGGGGAATTGAACCAATTATTACAAAAGTAAAAAAATAAAATTTAAGATTTAATTATACTTTTATCCGTCTTGGTTTCAAGGCGGATTTTTTGTTTGGGTAATAGAAATATTGCTCTTTTTTTTAATAAAATATAGGAGATTAAAATATGTCAGTATCTATTGATAATGTATTTATAAAACAATTCGAAGCGGAAGTTCACCTTGCTTTTCAACAAATGGGAACAAAACTTCGTTCAACAGTTAGAACAAAAAATGATGTAAGAGGTAGTTCAACAACTTTTCAAAAAATTGGTAAGGGGATTGCTTCGACTAAATCAAGACACGGACTTGTTCCAGTGATGAATTTGGATCATACACCAGTTGAATGTGTACTTACTGATTACTATGCTGGGGATTGGGTTGACGAGCTTGATGAACTTAAAACAAACATTGATGAAAGAAGAGTTGTTGCATCGGCTGGTGCGTATGCTTTGGGAAGAAAAAGTGATGAACTTATTATTTCAGAACTTGATAAAGCAACAAATGCGGTTAGTGCCGGTTCAACAGGTCTTACTAAATCAAAAATTTTTGAAGCATTAGAATTTTTAAATGCAAATGATGTGCCGGATGATGGCCAAAGATTTGGTGTTGTTGGTGTGCATCAATGGAATGAACTTTTAAGTATGGAAGAATTTTCCAGTGCTGATTATGTTGGTGATTCATATCCTCTTTTGAAAGGTACAGAATCAAGAAAATGGATGGGAATTAATTGGATTTTACATAATTCTTTGCCAATTGCTGATGGTAATCGTAGTTGCTTTATTTATCACAAAAATGCAATAGGTCATGCATCAGGTTGTGATGTAAAAACTGATATTTCATGGCATGGCGAAAGAGCATCTCATTTCGTATCAAATTGTATGAGTCAGGGTGCAAAACTTATTGATAATTTAGGTATTGTAAAAATCCTTTGCGATGATGATGCAACAATTGCTTAGGCTTTATAAATAAAAAAAGG
Source organism: bacterium (assembly GCA_024692925.1). GTDB lineage: Bacteria > Pseudomonadota > Alphaproteobacteria > Rs-D84 > CACZYB01 > CACZYB01. Next base: position 24,027 of record JAILLX010000088.1, on the reverse strand, counting down.
AAAGGAAAAAATAAAATGAGTATGAATTCAAAAAATTTATCTGTTCTTGCGTATGCGAATGGTTTTACTTTGTGGCATTATAAAACAGAAGATGCAAAGAGTGTTGTTTCAACATCAGGATATTTTAACGATGTTGCAAATATTTATAATGTTGGTGATTTGATTGTTGTATCTTCTTCTATAAATGGAACAATGGAAACAACTATATTTGTTGTAAGTGCGATTACTGCGGGTGTAGTAAGTATATCTTCTGTTGTTTAGTAAATTTTAAGGGGGCAATGACCCCCTTTTTTTAAAAAGGGAAAAGGTGAGTAATATGAGTTTTTCAAATATTGAATTATGTTCAAAAGCCCTTAATAAAATTGGGGCGAATTCGATAACTTCTTTTGAAGATGGAACTGTTGAATCGGAAATTTGTGAAAGTATTTATTTGGGATTAAAACAAAAACTTCTTTGCCTTTATGCGTGGAGTTTTGCCTTGAAAACAGCGTTGTTGACAAGGGCTGATGATGTTAATCGTTATGATTACAGTTATGCATATATTCTTCCGGCTGATTTTTTAAGGGCGGTGAAAATTTCATCAGGAGTAAAATACAAAATTGCAGGGAGCTATTTGTTTTGTAATGATGAAGAAGTGGAACTTGAGTATATTTCTGATGTAGGAGAGGATTGTTTTTCACCACTTTTTGTTTCATCATTTATTTATTTGATGGCTGCCGAACTTTCGATTTCTCTTTTGAATGATACATCAAAATATTCATTATTTTACAGGCTTTTTAATTCTGAAATAAAAGAAGCAAAATCAATAGATGGTATGCAACAAACAACAGAATCTTTGAAAAATTTTTCTTTGATTGATGCAAGAAAATAGGAGGAGTAATGGCAAAACAAAGTATTACTTATAATGATTTTTCGTTTGGCGAACTTTCACGAAATTTGTTTGGGCGTGGAAATATTTCGGCATACAGAAGTTCGGCGATGAACCTTACTAATTTTGATGTGATTCAGACAGGTGGTATTGAAAGACGAAGCGGTTTGAAATTTGTTTCAAGTTTGGAATCAAATGGGAAAATTATTGCCTTTGAATATTCCGAAGACAGTATGTTTTTACTTTTTTTCAGAGATGAATATATTGATATTTTTAATAAAAATGGTGAGTTTGTGACTACATTAGATTCACCGTATACTCTTTCTGATTTGCCAAAGATGCGATGGGTGCAAAAGGGACAAACTTTGTATTTGGTTCATCCTTTTATTCCGCCTCGGATTATTAGGTATAATAAGTTGGTTGGAACATGGACTATTGCTTTTTGGATATATCCTAAACATCCGACATATGGATATTCGTGTGAACCGTATACAAGAATTGATGGTACCGAAGGGATTACATTGACACCTAATGGGACAACTGGGGAAATAAAAATTGTGGCAAGTCAATCTTTGTTTTCCAGTATTTATGTCGGTGTGAAGATTTTGATAAATGGTGGAGAAATACTGATAAATTCTGTTTCTACGGGACGTGTTGCAAATGCAACTGTTAATGTGGATTTGAATTCAAAAGATGCAGATGCAAATTGGCAAGAACAGGCATTTTCTGAGAAAAGTGGATATCCGGCAAGTATTGCTTTTTATCAAAACAGACTTGTGATTGGTGGAACTGATGTTTTAAAAAATAGGTTGTGGTTTTCAAAAATTGGTGAATACTTTAATTTCGATTTGGGAAGTGGACTTGATGATGAAGCTATTGAATTTGATATTTTTTCAGACAAGCGTAATCAAATAGTTTCGGTTTTTGCCGGTAAACATTTACAAGTTTTTACATCTGATTCCGAATGGATGGTTGTTGGGAATCCGATTACTCCGTCGAATATCAGTGTTAGTCAACAAACAAAAATTGGGTCGGTGGATGATAGGTATATTGCTCCGAAATTTGTAGAAGGTTCAACAATTTTTGTGGCAAGAAATAAAAAGGAAATAAGAGAGTTTTTCTATGGCGATTTAAGTGAAAATTATTCATCCGAAGATTTAATTTTGCTTTCGTCACATCTTCTTAATAATCCATTGGAACAAGATTATAATGTTAAAAAACGAAGGCTTTATGTTGTACAGGAAGATGGAACTTTGGCAGTACTTCTTATAAACAAAAGTCATAATACAAATGCGTGGGTGCAATATAAAACCAATGGAAAGTTTAAATCGTTGGCTGTGTTATTTGATAAAGTTTATGTCGTTGTGGAACGAGATGGAACCTATAGTTTAGAAGTTTTTGATGAAGATTTATTTCTTGATAAAGCAAAGAAAATATCTTCGATAACGGAAATTTCGACTATTACTGATTTGGACTTTTTAAATAATAAAGATGTAGTAGTTGTTGCGGATGGTGAAATTTATAATTTACGGGTGGAAAATAATGAAGTTAGTTTGCCGAAGCCTTGTAAAAATATTGTTGTTGGGCTTCCTTTTACTCATATCTTTTGTCCTTTACCTTTGTTTGTTGGTTCAAGCTTTATTCCAAAGGCGGTAAGACTGTTGGAACTTAATTTACGACTTATGGATACAGAAAAGTTGGAAGTAGATACAGGGGCGGGACTTAAAAATATAATTCTTAATGATGAATATTTTTCTGGTGATGTAAAAATTCGTGGAAAAGGTTTTGTTAAAAATTACCAAATTCCTTTGTTTAAAATTCAAAGTTCGGCTCCTTGTAAATTAAAAATTTTAAATATGTCAATGTTGGTTGATGTAATAAGATAGGAGGTATTTATTATGGGAACTACGGCTGCGGTGATTGGTGGAGTTGTTTCTGCTGCGAAAACCGTGATGGATATACAAGATGCTAAAAAATCAAAAAAATTAGCAAAAAAAGAAGCAAAGATTCAAGAGGATAATTTAAGGAAAAAACAAGAACTTTATGAGGAGGAAAAAAGAAACCTTCTTAAATCAAAAGTTGCAAGTAAAAAAGCAAAGATGGCATCAAATGGTGTGGATTTTACAGATGGGTCTTCGGCAGTCCTTCTTGGTAGTATGGAAAGAGAAGCAGAGGATGAAATTAAAAATAAGGAATATTTTTCCGATCTTGCTTTGGCTTCGAATGATATAAATTATAACTATAAGAAAAATAAAAATCTTTTGACTATGCGAAAGAAAAGTTTGGATTTGTTGGATTCATTTGGTGATTTGAATATAGTATAAAATGGTTGAAAAAGTTGATTTTGAAAAATTCCTTTTGGATTGGAATAAATTTCAGGGACTTTCGACACCATCGCACCATATACGTATTGCAAAGTGGCTTTTGAATATTTACAAATCTGAAAATAAAAAAGGTCTTTTGATGGCGTTTCGAAGTAGTGGAAAGTCAACAATAGTTGGTGTGTTTTGTGCGTGGCTTTTATATACTAATCCGAACCTTAGGATTTTAGTGGTTGCGGCGGATACAGTTTTGGCAAAAAAGATGGTCAGAAATGTTAAGCGAATTATTGAAACTTTTCCTTTGTTAGAAGAAATTAGACCTGAGAAAAAATCAGAGTGGGCGTCGGGAAGTTTTACCGTGGCACGTGATGTGGCTTTGCGGGATCCATCTATGATGGCGGTGGGACTTATGTCTAATGCTACGGGAAGTAGGGCTGATGTTGTGATTTGTGATGATGTGGAGGTACCAAAAAATTGCGATACTTTTCAAAAAAGACAAGATTTGAGAGAGAAACTTTTGGAATATAGCTTTATTTTGGTGCCAAATGGTATGCAAATTTTTATTGGGACACCTCATACATTGGATACAATTTATAAAACTTAGAATAAAAACCTATTGATTTTACTGAAAAAATTAAAAATATTATACAAATAAAAATTTTTTTCAAAAATATATTGACAAAGAAAAATAAATTTGTATAATGAAGTCAATTCGTTAATACGAAAACAAAATTTGCCGAGACGACCCCTCATTTCGGCAAGTCTGGTGAAAGCCAGTATATCCCTTAAGTCATTCCCTCCTTATTTTCTCTCTCTCCTCGACTTAAGGGATTTTTTTATCGGAGCCAACCGAGTATACAAACCAGCAATTCTAGGATTTCTCGTAATGGTAAAGTGGGATATTTCCGCCAACTTTGGTCATCCCGAATTTATTTCGGGATCTGGACCCTGAAACAAGTTCAGGGTGACAGTAGATGTGTTTGTCTTATTATGGATTGTCACGCCTTTGCTTTGCAATGGCAAGGGAAGGTTGTTTACTCGGATATCTTGCTCAAGATAAAAAAAATTCCCCGTTGCGAGGAGAGAAGGAGGAAAGGAGAGAAAAGGAACGCAACAGGGAATAACTGTGAAAACAAACTTAAAAATATATTTCAAATTCGTTTCATAGCTAGATTCTTAAACTACTCGACAAAAAAAGTCAAGCGATTCTTTTTTTGGCAACTTTTTAAACTAAGAAAAACAAAAAATTTTACTGTAAAATCAATCAGTTAAAAATTTTAAGATTCTTTTTGAAAAATCAAATTGTCTAGTGAAAAATCACTAGAAAAAGCACTTTAAAAACCGATTCTTTTTGTAAAAAATAGAATCGATTCTCGAATCGGTCGAAACATAGTTCTTTTTTAGCAATTTAATTTTTAAATTTCAAATAAAAAAATCACTTTTTTGTTATTTTTTTTCGAGAATTCTCAAATTTTTAGGACTAAAATAAATATTTGTCAATAAATGAACAATATGGATTTGAGGATTGGAAAATGTTGGGTGTTTTTGTGTTGGTTTTTCGTTTAAAATATGGAGGATATTTTTAATGATTACCTTTAGAATTGAATGGAATATTTGCTTTTTTTAATTATTGTTTTTTGATTTGTAAAAATGCTATAATAATTTTGGGTTTTGATAGGAGCAAAAATGGAATTATTAGAAAAAGTAGAATCTTTTGAATTAAAAGATAAAAAAGCCAAAGTGGACTATATGTCTGATGTGAAAAATTGGGTTTGTGTTCATGCAACAAAGTATGAGCCAAAGGTTAATTTGAATGGCGAGCGATATATTGAAACTACTGGTATGGCTACGGATTATAAGCTTCCTAGGGCTAGTGTGCATGTAACATTAAATCAAGTGGTAACATCTCATATGGCTGGGAATTGGGATAAAACTCCTTTTGTAGTGTTGATACCATATAATGAGTTGGTTAGTAAAAATGTAAATCCACAAAGTGTTTCGGTAGATGATACATGGTTTATTCCTAATCCTGATACGGGATTGGTGTTGCCTGATAATGCCTTTATTGTTAAGCCAGTACAAAAAGGGGATAAATTGTATGAAATTGGCAAAAACTCTGCTGTTTATAAAACTTCGAATTATACAGAAGATGAGGTAAAACAGATTTTAGAGGTAGCTGATTATTATACTAAATTCGATTATGAAAATGCAAAATCGGATGAGGAAAAAAATTCTATATTGTTTCATATTTTGAGGGATAATGTTGTAAAACTTTCATTGGGTGAAATGGGGAAAAAATTTGTATCTTCCCATGAAGATGATGTTTCTGTGAAGGTTGCAAGTATTGCAAATGATATGGGGTTAAAGGGTGATGGTGGTAATAAATCCCATTCCGAATCTTTGGAAAGTAGGTTGGAAGATGAAGGGCTTTCATTGATTGAGTTTAATGAAAAGTTAATGGATGAAAATATTGATAATGTCTATAAAACTTTGACTTCTGGTGGTGTGTTTTTTTCAATGCGTAAAAGTATTATGAATAGCATTGTTGATGGAAGTAAACTAAATTTTGATATGTATTCGGCTTTTGCAAAGATAGCGGAAATACATTCCGAAAGTAGTATTAAGGATTATAACCCATTTTTGGATATGACTATTCGTAATCATTCAAATAAAATGAATGAAAATTTGAAATTTATACTTAATGGATTAAAGGAAAAACCTTGGTATTCTGAACTTCAGACTCGTTTAAAGGGATATCTTGATTGTGACAATATGTTTGTAAAGGGAACGGAAAGTTTAAAAAAAGGATCAGTAAAATTAGAGGATTTCCTTGGAATATCGGAATATAATTCAAAATAAAATAATCATTTTTCGAAATAAAAAAACTCCCCACAAAACAGTGGGGAGTGAATTTATGGTGGCTAGGGGCAGAATCGAACTGCCGACACAAGGATTTTCAGTCCTTTGCTCTACCAACTGAGCTACCTCGCCATCGGATGTATAGTTTATAACCGATATTTTACTAAAACGCAACAAAAAAAGTAAATTTTTTCAAATATTGCTTGGATTATGTCCAAAAATATGGTACTATGTTTAATATATTTATGGGAGAATTGGAATGAGAAAAGTTATTGTTTCTGGTTTGGTTTTAAGTCTTTGCCTTGGGTTGGGCGATGGTGCCTTTGCAAAAAAGAAGAAAAGTACAAGATCTTCGAAACGTGCAACATCATCATCTGAATTAAGGGCAAGTAGGTCATCGACTTCATCTTCCAGTTCAAGTAGTTCATCGTCAGGTTCATCAATACAAACTTCGACACATAGGTTTATTGCCGACTCTGCGGTTTTTGATACAAAACTTAGGTATGATGTGAAGTATGATTTGGCGACGATGTTGCTCCCTAGTGTTTCGGCATATTATAAATCAAATGGATCAGCAGGGCTTAATGAAACACTTTGCTTTGGTCCGTATATGAAACTAACCGGAATTTCATCATCTGGGGATATTGTTTCGTATAGTGCAGAGGCTGGGTTCGAATGTCAGCCATTGCTTGCAGGGTATTCGTATACAATTGAATTGGTGGAGGCAAGCAAATCTCAACTTGAAACATTTGCACTTTCCCGCCGTTTAAAAATTGTAAGGTCGGATGTCGATGTGAACTATATGTCATTTGATTATGAACAGTTTGTTGATGTGGCGGAATTTGTGCCAAAGATTGTTAGTGCGATAAATGATGCAAAGTCTTCTTGCTCGGCATTTTATGACGATATGGAAAAGTTGAAAGGTCAACTTGGTTGGTCGACTGGGCTTTCGGTTGGTGGTATGTTGCTTTCGGGTGGTGCAACCGCAGTTGGTGTTGTGAATGTTAAGAAGACCAACGAGGTAGGCAAGAAAATAGAACAGTATAATAAAATAACAGATGTTTCTGGTGAAGAAGATAAGTCGACTAAGGATGATTGTAAATCTTCGATAGATCTTAGTCTGGTTGAAAGTACTAAGTTAGATGAGAGCAAGCTTGCAACAGAAAAATTGGGTTGTGTATTAAGAGCAAAAGAAGAGCTTGAATCTAAGATTGCAGAAAAAAAGAAGGACTTAGGAGTAAATCTTAATGATAAAGAAGTCGAGAAAAAAGTTAATGAAAAAACTTTCGATTTCTTAAAATTTGAAGGTGAAATGGGTGGTGTAAAATGGTCTAATGATGGAAGTAAAATTACTGAATGTAAAAAGTATACAAAGTTGGATAATAATAAAAAACCTGAATTTGTCGATGATAAGATAGCAGGTTCTTGTAAGGCAAGAATTCAGTCTTATGGTTTGAGTTATGATTCTAAGGATAAATTTGATAAATCTTATGAAAAAAGGTATGCAGAGTTGAAAAATGAAGCTGATAATATTTCTGTTGAGATTTGGAGTGATGCAAGAAATAATCCATCTAATTATGTTAGCGATACTGGTTTAACAAATATGACTGATAGTTTAGTTCTTCTTGAGAATAGAATTAAAAAGATAGAAGAAAACAATAGTAAGATTTCTCAAAGAAAAAGTATCGAAAAGTCGGTGGATAGCAATGTAAAGACTTCGCATACTTTGGATTGGGTACAGGCGGGACTTAATGCTGGGTCACTTTTAACATCGGGTGGAACATTTGCTCTTTCTTTGGCAGCGGTTGCGACTGCGGATTCTGCACTTTCGCATTTGCAAGAATGTGAGTCAAAAATGTCGGCATTGAAATTGCTTTACAACTCTTATAATGCTGAACTTGAAAGTTATGGAGAAGAATAATGAAAAAATTAATTTTGGTTTTGTTGGCTTTTGTATCAACTGGGGCGGAGGCAAAGCTTTCTTCCACAAAAATTAAAAAGCAGGCTGAGAATATAGAGGCGGTAATTTCCACTTGTGTGTTTGATAAATCTGTGCTTAATGAAGTGAAATCAAAATCAATTGGAACCAGTGTGACATCGGGTGTTGCGACCGTGGCAAGTGGTGTTGGTGCGACTACATCCACAATGGCTGCGTTAAAGGCGGGCAAGATTATTAAGGCTAATGAAGAAAAAGACAATATAGCAATTGGTGAAAAAGCTAATGCAAAATCTGAGACAAATATAAACAAAGATAATAATGCAAAGTTGAAAAATTTGCGGTTGGCATCGACTATTGCTTCGGGTGTGGCGACAGGTGCAAATCTGGTTTCGGTGGCACTTTCGGCATCATCGACAAAGGAACTTGCTGAACTTATGGATAAGGCAGAAGATTGCAATAATGCTTTGTCAAATGTAAGTATTAGCGAATAATTTTTTGTGGATTCCAAATCAAGTCCGGAATGGATGTGTTTGGTTCTGATTAGTCAATAAAAATATTTTTCGTTTTTGCTTTTTATATCTTAACTTTTTGCTTTTTTTATGGTATACTTAGGGAATGAAGTCAAAAGGGGGAGATTATGATTGAAGGAAATTTCGGATATAAATCAAATGACGACGAAATTCAAAATTTTATTCCACGAATTACCGTAATGGGTGTTGGTGGGGCTGGTTGTAATGCCGTAAATAATATGATTAGTCAGGGAATCGATGGTGTCGATTTTGTTGTGGCAAATACGGATGCACAATCGCTTATTCAATCAAAGGCTTCGAAAAAAATTCAACTTGGTAAACAGACAACCAAGGGGTTTGGTGCCGGTTCAAGGCCAGAAGTTGGGCAGAAGGCAGCCGAAGAATCAAGTGGCGAAATTTCTGATATAATTAAAAATACTAATATACTTTTTTTGACTGCTGGTATGGGTGGCGGTACAGGTAGTGGTGCAATGCCGGTGATTGCTGGGCTTGCTCGGGAAAAGGGAATTTTGACCGTGGCGATTATTACTACTCCGTTTGAATTTGAAGGAAAGAAAAAGGAAAAAATTGCAAACGATGCAATTGCAAAGTTGGTTCCAAATGTGGACTCTTATATCGTGCTTCCTAATCAAAACCTTTATCATGTTGCGGGAAAGCAAATGACATTTTTGAATGCGTTTAAGGTTTCGGATAATGTCCTTTATGAAGGGGTGAAAAATATTACTGATTTAATCCGTATCCCAGGTACAATAAACCTTGATTTTGCGGATATTCGTGCGGTTATGGAGGAAAGTGGAAGAACCCTTATCGGTACATCAGTTCAAAGTGGTGAGGATAGGGCGATTAAGGCAGTAAGTGGCGTTTTGCAAAACCCAATGCTTTCCGGTAATGATATAAGGGGGGCAAGGTCGGTTTTGGTGAATATTACTGCGAATCCGGAAAACCTTTCTTTGGATGAACCAGCCGAGGTGATGAATAGCATCAGACGTGAAATTGATGGCGATGAAACAAACTTTTATCTTGGTACTTGCTTTGATGCAAATATGGGCGAAAATTTAAAGGTGGCGATTATTGCAACTGGGCTTTCTGAAGCAGTTTCAAATGGTAATGTTTTTGCGACAAAACCTGTTGTGAATGATTTTATGACTTCTCTTTCTTCGGATAGAAAGGAAGAGAAAAAAGTCGAAGAAAAACCTTTGCCAATAGATAACGAAACATTTGAAAAAGACCCTTCGGTCGCAATTGATGAACTTGGGGCAAACGAACTTGTTTTGGATAATGAAAAAACTGAACCTGAAAGTTTGTTTAAGGATATGGGACAAACCGAAGATAATAGTTTTGACGCTTTTATGAAAAAAAATGAATCACTTAGTATTGACGATTTTATAAATCGTGAAGCCGAAGAAATTACAAAAAAGAATGAGGCTGAAGTTTCAAAAAAAGATGATGATAATGGCGATGATGATCCAACCGATCCAAACGGCGGTAATGGAAAAAAGAAAAGTCCTTTGTCATCATTTTTTGATATGCTTGGCGAATCAAAAGAGGATAATTTCTTTGATGATGTTGATACATTCGGTGATGATGATTCAAAGCTTTCGAAATCTGAAAATTTAGAAGTGAAAGCATTGGAAAAAACTGAAAAACACGAAGATGATAATGTCGTATTTTTAGCGGGCGGACTTGAAGAACAAAAGCAAGAAGCTCAACAAACTGATATTATGGAAATGTTGCAAAAAATGGAAGAAACTATGCATATTCCGGCAATATTTAAAAAGGATAATAGCAGTAAATAATAGTTATAATTTTTTTTAACCTCCCTTTAAGAATTTTATCTTAAAGGGATTTTTTTAATTTAAGAAAAGGGGTTTAATATGCTTGAAAACAGATATGTTGTTGATGAAATGGAACTTGAAAAAATTTATTCAAGATACAAATTGGCAATGGAAAAAAGGTTGGAGTGGGAACCAGATTGGAATGAATGTTATGATTTTGCCTTGCCACAAAAAGGTGGACTTTTTACCGGTGGGCAATATTCAAAAAAGAAAAGTCCTGATATTTTTGATTCGACTGCGGAAAGTGGTGTTGCAAAATTAGCAGGAAGTATTTTATCGGAACTTACTCCACCATGGTCACGATGGTTTGGACTTGGGTTTGGTGTTGATGTGATTGATGATGCAGATACAAAATCCGAAAAATACAAACAATTGGAAAAGATACAAAAAACTTTGCAATCTCATTTCGATAGATCAAATTTTTATGTGGAAGCTCATCAGTGTTATTTGGATTTGATTACTATTGGAACTGCGGTAATGCTTATGGAAGAAAATCAGGTTGGTGATGTTTCTGCATTCAAATTTACTGCGGTGCCAATGAATGAAATTGCATTAGAGGAAAATTTGAATGGTAAGTTGGATACGGTTTTCAGAAGGACAAATCTTTCACTTTTGAATTTGAAATTAAGGTTTTCAAATTTTGAATTTGATGAAGTACAACTTTCATATATAAATAAAAATCCGGATGAAATGGTGACGGTGATAGAAGCTGTTTTGCCAAGGATAAATGCATGTGGGCAACAGGGTTATAATTATGTTGCATTCGTAATTGATGAAAATAATTGTCTTAAACTTGGGCATAAATTTGTCCTTAAAACAGGGGTGTTTGCAAACTCACCGTTCATTTGTTTCAGATGGATGAAAGTACCATCAGAAATTTATGGAAGATCGCCGGTGATGAGTGCTTTGCCTGATATAAAAACTGCAAATAAGGTGGTGGAACTTATCCTTAAAAATGCATCAATTGCAGTAAGTGGTGTTTGGCAAGCGGATGATGATGGTGTCCTTAATATCGAAAATATTACTTTGGCTCCGGGAACAATTATTCCAAAGGCGGTGGGGTCAAGTGGGCTTACACCACTTAGGACCGGTGCGGATTTCGATGTTTCGCAATTGGTCCTTTCGGATTTAAGGGCAAAGATAAATCACAGTCTTTTGGTGGATCAAATTTTATCTTTTAATTCGGCAAAGATGACTGCGACAGAAGTTATTGAACGAACAAATCAGATGAGCCGAATTTTGGGTGCAACATATGGCCGACTTCAATCTGAATTTTTGACGCCGGTTATTCTTCGTGCGGTTTCAATTTTGAAACGCAGGGGTGAGATAGAAGACATATTTATTGATGGGCATGAGGTTGATTTGAAGTATCAATCACCACTTGCAAAAAATCAGGCGGTGCGTGATGCGGAAAATATTTTGGCATGGATAAAGGCTCTTTCTGAACTTGGGACAGAGGCAACAAATATTGTCGATAAAAAGGCGGTTGCATTGTGGCTTGCAAAGACATTTTCTGTGCCGGAAAATTTGATTGATGTAAAAAATGAGTGATGATGTTTTCGATGCTTTTTTGATTGGTTATGATGTCTTGAAAATTCCGGTTATTGAAAATGGAAAGTCAGTTTGGGAAGAAAAGTTTCCGTTGGAGAAAATAGAACAACTTAAAAAATCAGTTGGTATGAAAAAATTTTCAGCCCAGATGATGCTTTGTCCGGTTGATATTAGTGATGGAAGGTTTGATGTGAATAAACTTTCATTCTATGATGCCGAGATAAAACGAGAGGAGCGGAATAGGGAACTTTTCTTTTCCATTATGGATAAACGAATTATCAGTATGTCTTGTTGGTGGGATCCGGCGTATGGTTCCAAAAATGGTGATGGTTCGGTTGTGTCAGTTGTTTTCATTGATGAAGATGGGCGGTATTACCTGCATGATGTGGAATATCTTTATTTTAAGGACGGCGAGGATGTGCAATCTGCACGATATCAATGTCAAAGTGTTGGGCGATTTTTAAAAAGAAATTTTGTACCGCTTATTAATGTTGAAAGTAATGGTATTGGTAAATTTTTACCAGAGTTTTTAAGATCCGAACTTTTGAAAATGGGAATTGATACGGTTGTTGTTGCAAAAACTTCAAAGGTTTCAAAGGAGCTTAGGATTTTGGATGCGTTTGATGCGGTTGTGTCTGCGGGCTATCTTTTTGTGAACGAATCAGTGAAAAATACTCCGTTTATTGGCGAATTTACAGACTGGAATGTTGATAGCAATGTTCATGATGATGGTTTGGATAGTGTTGCTGGTGCAATTTTGGCTGAGCCTGTGAAAATGCCGGCTGTTGTTGGTGGAAGAATAAGAAATGTGCGGAAATTGCCTAATATTCCATTTAAAATTAGGACTGATTTTAAAATATGACAAAAAATAAACAAAATAGTTGACAAATAAATATTTTGAGGATAAATTATAGCTATAAATTGAACCAAAAGGTGTTATTATGAATACTGAACAAAAAAGATATATGCTTGTTTTTACCGGATTATTTTTGATGATTTTGGGTGGTTTTGTTTATATGAAAACTTATAAAAAATCAGCAAAAGAAGTTAAAAAGGCGGAAATTCGTGCTTATATAAAGGCTAATAAAGAAGATAAACCAGAAAATATTTTTGTTCCTTTTGCAAGACCTACGAAAGTTAATTTTGTTTATGATGATGGTGTTGAGTTTAAAAGAGGAATTCCTCTTTCTGCGGGTCTTAAAAATTATGCAAGCGATAGATATTTGAATAAGGCAAAGTTGCTTTGTAATGGTAAAAATTGCCGTAAACAAGTTTTGACTTCGAAGAAAACTAATGTTGTGAAATTTAAAAAATCTTCGTCAAAAGTTAAGGTTATAAGTGGTAATGTTTTGTTTACAAAGGGACATTTGGAATATCTTAAATCCAATGTGCGAATCGAAGGTGATTTGTATATCAAAGATATTAACTTTGTAAAAATTCCGAAAAATTTCCATGTGATTGGAAATATATACCTTATTAATTCGGAAGCATTAAGTTTTGCAGGAAATAATTTTGTTAATGGTCATATTTTTGTAAGTGGAAACAGTAGTCTTAAAGCATTTCCAAAGACACTTAAAATGACTGGTCAAATATTTATATAAAAATTTTTGTTATTATTTTTTATAGGGTATCTTTTTAAAAGGTACCCTTTTTTATTTATGGGGGAAATTATGAAAAAGGATTTATTAGGAATGAATGATTTATTGGAAGATAAAGATTTTAAAAAAGAGTTAGAAGTTATGCCTATTTATTTTGTAAAAACTTTTAATACTGATTGTGGAAAAAAAGTTTTGGAATATTTGGTTTCAATTACACTTAATCGCTATTTGTCGCCAACATCAAGTGATGCAGAATTAAGATTTTTAGAGGGAGAACGATATCTTGTTTCCTTTATAAAAAATATGATTAGAAAGGGGAAAAAGTAATTTTGTTTATTTTTTTGAATTTCAACTTCTTTGTTTTTTTGAAAATTTAGAATAATTTTTTATTAGAGTCGGTATCAATTATGGTATTGCATTTAAAGGATACTTTTGTATAATCTTAATTAACGGAGGATTTGAAAATGACAAGACAATTAAATGATAATAATAAACTTTTTTTAAAACTTATTTTTAATGCAAGAAAAAGAATGGGCCTTACACAGAAAAAATTGGCTGATGTATTGCATAAAAATCAATCATATATTTCAAAATATGAAAATGGCGACAGACGTCTTGATGTAATAGAATTTTTGGATGTAGCTCATGCCATAGGTGTTAGTGCAAAAGAAATTATTTCTGAATTAGAAAGAAATTGGAAGAAAAAATAATTACATTTTTATTTCGTTTTCCGAATCGATTGAAATAGTTTTTTCACGGGAGGTTAGCCCCTTTAATATTTCAATGGAACTTTTCGAAATATGAAATTTTTTTGATAAAAATTTAATGAGGGCTTCGTTTGCCTTTCCATCAATGGGTTGTGCAGTGATGGAAATTTTTATTTTGCCGTTGAATGTTCCGGCGATTTTATCTTTTTTGGAATTGGGGCAAAGATGTATTTGAAAAATTTGTTTTGGCATTTTAGTACTCGGCATAATTAAAATAAAGTCCGCATGCAGGGGCAGTTGGTCCACCACGGCGACGATCACAAGCATTGAATGCGTCAATAAAATCTTGTTCGGTCCATTTGTGTTTTCCAATAAGGACAAGAGTTCCGACCATATTTCTTACTTGATGATGTAAAAATGATTGTGCAGAAACGATGATGTCAATTTCATCACCATTTTTTTCAACTCTTATTTCATCAAGTGTTTTGATTGGTGATTTTGCCTGACATTCAGCAGCACGAAAAGTTGAAAAATCGTGTTTGCCAAGAAGGTGTTGTGCAACCTTATTCATAAAATCAACATCCAATTCATTATATACCCACCATGCACGATTTTCTTCAATTACTGGACGGGTAGGGCGGTTTAAAATTTTGTATATATAGTGTCGTTTTTTGCAACTGAACCTTGCGTGAAAATCGTCATCAACTTTTTTTACAGTTAAAATAGAAATTGTATGGCCGGCATCCTTAAGATGGAAATTCACACCCATCAAAATTTTATAAGGGTCATATTCTTTTGAAAGCTCAATATGTGCAGGCATTTTGATTGCGTGGACACCAGCATCAGTTCTTCCGCTGGAATATACAAGAGTCTTTTCCCCACAAAATTTTTGGATTGCGGTTTCAATTGCACCTTCAATAGATGGGGAATTATCTTGGATTTGCCACCCAGAATAATTTGTGCCGACATATTCTATTTCCAAAAAATATTTAACCATTATTTTAATACTTCGCCAATTTCAATTTTATATCCGTTAAGGAATGATTTTGTATCTATGATTTTACCGCCAGCCTTTTGTACGGAAAGAATCTTTAATACAGTTCCTTCGCCACATGCAATTTGCAAATCATTGCTTAATACTGTACCAGCAGGTTTATCAGTAGTTTCCTTTACAACCTCACTTTTTATCAACTTTATTACATTATCGTTGTGGGTGAATTTTGCATAAGGATATGGCGAAAGACCACGAACTAAATTATGAATAGTTGTTGCATTTTTTTCCCAATTTATTATTGCTTCTTCTTTTTCCAATTTTGGAGCAAGAGTAAATTCCCGAGGTTGACGTTGTGGTAAAATGTTATCCATATTATCAAGATATTCGATAATAAGGTTTCCGCCCATTTCACTTAACGCATTTTCCAATTCGCCATAGGTCATATCTTGGGGTACAGGAATTGCATCCTTTAGAAGCATAGAACCAGTATCAACACCTTTATCCATATTCATAATTGTGACACCAGCCATTCTGTCGCCAGCCATAATTGCCCTTTGGATTGGGTTGGCTCCACGATGACGAGGTAGAATTGATGCGTGGATATTTATACATCCAAGACGTGGAATATCAAGAACACGTTCCGGAAGAATTACACCGTATGCACAAACTATAATCATATCAGGATGGAACATTTGAACCTTTGTTATACTTAAAACATCCTTGAAATTTTTTGGTGTTTGAACAGGAATGCCGTATTCTTCGGCAACAACTTGCACAGGGGATTTTGTTAAAACCATATTGCGACCAACAGGTTTTGCTTCTTTAGTAAAAACACTGATGACATTATGTCTTTCAATCAATTTTTTAAGTGCAGGTACAGCGAAATCAGGTGTTCCCATAAATACTATTTTTAATTTTTCTTTTGAATTTGTTTCTAAAATTTCTTTATCGTTCATTATTTATACCCTTATTTTTCAATATTACTTAATTGTAAACAACAACCAGAGCTTACTTCTTTGAAACCAAATTTTTCGTAAAAAGCAAAAGTTTCACGTTCGTTTGGTGCGATGGTTATGTACTGAATATTTTTTAATAAATCAAGCATGGTTGTTAATAATTTTGTTCCGATACCATTTCGTCTGTATTCCGGATGTATTAATAGGCAATCAATGTTTGCATTCCATACCTTATCATCTAAATCACGAATTATTCCTACAAGTTTTTCATTATCCCATGCAGAAATTACATTGGATGAATTTTTAAATGCAGTTTTAAGTATGGTTGTATACTTTGCACTATCCCAATTTGATGCATTGAATAATTCAAATAAATCTTTTTTTAAAAATTGCTTTGTTGTTTTTATTTCTATCATTTTCTTGGTTTCATCTTTCTTAATTTTGAAAGTGCAAGTTTTCTTTTCATTGGGCCAACATAATCGATGAAAATTTTTCCGTTTAGGTGGTCAATTTCGTGTTCAATACAACGTGCCAAAAGTCCATTTGCAGAAAGTTTTGTTTCCTTACCTGATTCATCAAAGTATTTGATAGTGATTTTTTCCGGACGTTCAACAGTGTAATAAATTGTTGGAAGTGAAAGACAACCTTCTTCTTTTAGACAGGTTTCCTTTGATACTTCGATTATTTCAGGATTTATGATTTTAAGATACCTTTTTTCAGGAAGAGAAGTTTTTTCTTCACGTGCAATGGTTTCGGCATCAATTATAATCATACGTTTTAGGATTCCAACCTGTGGTGCGGCAAGCCCGATACCATCAAATTGTCCCATAATATCAGCCATTTCATTTAAAATATCATCCAAATCAGCGGTGATATTTTCAACCTTTTCTGAAATTTGATGAAGTATTGGATCAGGTTCAATTACCAATGTTAATTTTTGTTTATTATCCACTTTAATCTTTCTTTTTTTATAAATTGTTAGTATAATTTGTTCGATAATTAATAATATAAGGTATAAAAATGGAAATATCAACAATTTTACTAATAGTCTTTGTCATAGTTTCGATAATCGCATCTTTGAATTGGTATTTGGCTTTTAATGAAAAAAATAAGATAAAAGATGCCTTTTTAAAACTTAAATTTGAAAAGGAAAAATTAGAGTTTATTTTGAAAACTGAAAAGGAAAATGTTTCGAATAATCTTTTGAATATGCAAAAAACTATGGAGGAAAAATTTGAAAATATTTCCAACAAAGTTCTTAAAAATCAAAAGGCGGATTTAGATAGGGAACAGAAAGAAAATTTGTCGGTTATACTTAATCCATTTAAAACTGATATAAATAATTTTAAAAGCCTTATTGAACGAACAAATGAAATAAATAGGGAAGATAAAGGTTTTTTAAAAA
Source organism: bacterium (assembly GCA_024692925.1). Classification (GTDB taxonomy): domain Bacteria; phylum Pseudomonadota; class Alphaproteobacteria; order Rs-D84; family CACZYB01; genus CACZYB01. The sequence continues at coordinate 6,464 of JAILLX010000088.1, read as the reverse complement.
AGAATTTGGAAGATTTAAAAAATATGAATACAACCCTTTCGAAAAATGCTGATGATTTGGTGAAGGCATTAAAGGGTAATAGCAAAATTCAGGGGGATTGGGGTGAAAACCAACTTAAAAACATTTTGGATATGGCTGGATTTTTAGAAGGTAGAGATTATCAAATGCAATTTAATTTGAAGGGAGAAGATGGCGAAAATCTTCGTCCGGATTGTATAATCTCTCTTCCGGATGGAAAAAAACTTATTGTCGATTCAAAGGTTTCTATTTCCAACTATGTCGATTATGTAAAATCCGAAGATGATGCAGAAAGAAAACGTTGTTTGGAACTTCATATTTCTTCAATTAAAAAACATATTTCCGAACTTTCGACAAAGGAATATCAAAAACTTTTGAAAGATAATAGTCTTGATTTCGTATTTATGTTTATTCCGAATGAACATGCATATATTGAGGCATTAAAGGGTGATAATACAATCTATGATAATGCTTATAAAAACAATGTTGCAATTACAACGCCGTCATCAATACTTCCAATACTTAGGACTGTGAAAAATTTGTGGAATATTGAAAAACAAAATCAAAATGCAAGTAAGATTGCGGATAAGGCAGGGCAACTTTACGATAAATTGGTTGGCTTTGTCGGTAATATGGAAGGTATTGATAAAGGACTTAGTTCCGCAAGAAAGGCATACGAAGAAGCGTATAAACAACTTTCCAGTGGAAGGGGGAATGCAATTTCTATTGCCGAAGATATGAAGGCTTTGGGTGCCAAAACGGTAAAGGATATTGGTATAGAAACTAATAATGAAATAAAGTCAATTACTGAATAAATATTTGCAATCAGGGCGTATTTGTGTTAATATGTTTTTTATAGGAGATGTAAAATGAAAAAGTTTATTTTGTTTTTGATGTTAGCTTTGTTTATTGCAAGTCCATCTATGGCACAAAGAAGAAGGACAACATATCATCGTTCTTCGACTAATACACAGACTTTTCGTTTTACTGATGATATGGTAAAAAGGATAAAAACTCATTGTCCAAATGTTTTGAAAAATGCACCAAAAAAATCTGAAAATTTAGAGGCATATTGCTCGGTTCGTGATTTGCATTTTGGTGAAGCTGACCTTGGTCCATGGAAAAAATTTGTGCAAAGGGCGGAAAAACTATTTTTACAATTCAGACGCCTTATTTATGTTGCTGCGGTGTTTATGATTTTGTGGATTTTTGTAAAGGCTTCGTATGAAGGGGATATGAAGTGGATGCATATTGCAATGCTTGTTATAGGTGTTATTATTCTTGCATTCGCAGAAGTACTTCTTGCTTTGGCAACAAATCGTGTTTCGTTGGATGATGTTATTAGTAATGGTGTTTATGTGGATTGTCGTGATAAAAAGACTGATGACGCATATTATAAATGTTCAACAAATGATGATGGTGCGGCTCTTTATGATTCAAAATATTTCTTGCAAGTTTCGGGTGAAGTTAAGTCTGGAAAAGCCAAGATTTATGATGGATTGTATTAGAGAATCTTTGATTTTTGACTGTATTTTTATTTGAAAAATAGGGACAAATCATAAAATTTAGGTTAAAAAACCCGTTTTTTTGGAAAAAATAAGGGTTTTTTAGGGTTTTTTGAACTTTTTTTGTTGACTTATGCGTGTTTTAATAGTTAGAATCTAGGTATGTGTTGAAAATCAATGCATAAGAAAAGGTAAAAACTTAAAAAGGAGATATACTATGAATAAAAATGATATCATCAATGCTATTGCAGAAGCAACAGATCTTTCAAAAGCAAAAACATCTGAAGTTGTTGAAGCTTTCATCAATGTTGTAACAAAAGCTTTGAAGAAAAAAGAAGAAGTAAAACTTATTGGTTTTGGTACATTCTCAGTTTCTAAGAGAAAAGCAACAAAGGGTCACAACCCAAGAACTGGTGAAGAAATTAAGATCCCAGCATCTGTACAACCAAAATTCAAAGCTGGTAAAACTTTGAAAGATGCTGTTAACAAATAATTGTTAATTGTATTTTAGTTTAAAAGGGCTTCTTAGGAAGCTCTTTTTTGTTGGCAAAATTAAAATAAAAAAACTCCCCGAAATGAATCGGGGAAGTTTTATAAGGAGGGTTGAATTTTTAGAAACCACCCATTCCGCCCATTCCACCAGCAGACATTCCTGCCATATCATGATGGCAACCGCACTCCTTTTCTGGAGCTTCGGCAATCATAGCCTCGGTTGTAAGAAGAAGTCCAGAAACAGAACTTGCATCCTGAAGGGCACAACGGACAACCTTTGCAGGGTCGATAATACCAGCCTTTAGCATATCAACATATTCACCATTTTGTGCATTATAACCAAAGTTTGTATTATCATTTTCCAAAATCTTTCCAACAATAACGGCACCGTCAACACCTGCGTTTGCACAAATTTGACGGATAGGAGCAGACAAGGCTTTCTTTATAATATTAACGCCTGCCTTTTGATCTTCGTTATCGGTTTTAATTTCATCAAGGATAGATTGTGAACGAAGTAGGGTAATTCCACCACCTGCAACGATACCTTCTTCGACAGCAGCACGAGTAGCAGCCAAGGCATCATCAACACGGTCTTTCTTTTCCTTTACTTCTATTTCTGATGAACCACCAATTTTGATAACGGCAACACCGCCAGCAAGACGAGCAAGTCTTTCTTGCAATTTTTCCTTATCATATTCGGATGTTGCGTTTTCGATTGATGCACGGATTTCAGCACATCTACCTTCTATTGCAGATTTATCACCGGCACCATCAACAATTGTTGTGTTTTCTTTATCAACAACAATTTTCTTTGCAGTACCCAAGAAATCAGGTGTCACATTTTCAAGTTTCATACCCAAATCTTCGGATACAACAGTTGCACCAGTAAGTACAGCAATATCCTTTAACATTTCTTTTCTTCTGTCGCCAAAGCCAGGAGCTTTTACTGCAACAATTTTAAGTCCAGCACGAAGACGATTTACAACCAATGTTGCCAATGCTTCACCTTCGACATCTTCGGCAACGATAAGTAATGGACGAGAGCTTTGGGCAGCACTTTCAAGTATAGGAAGAATTGGTTGTAAGTTTGAAATTTTTCCCTCGGTCAAAAGGATTGCAGGATTTTCATATTCGCATGTCATCTTTTCTGCATTTGTGATGAAGTAAGGGGAGAGATATCCACGGTCGAATTGCATACCTTCAACAATTTCAACTTCGGTTTCCATGCCTTTTGCTTCCTCAACAGTGATAACACCTTCTTTGCCAACCTTTTCCATAGCAGAGGCAATTTTTTCACCAATTTCACGATCGCCATTAGCAGAGATTGTTGCAACCTGTGCGATTTCTTCGTCCTTTGAAACTTTCTTTGCACGTTTTGCAAGGTCAGCAACTACGGCATCAACAGCCTTATCAATACCACGTTTTAAATCCATTGGGTTCATTCCTGCAGCAACCATTTTTACACCTTCGCCAAAAATAGCTTGGGTTAAAACAGTTGCAGTTGTTGTACCATCGCCGGCATCAGTTGCAGCCTTTGAAGCAACTTCCTTTACTGCCTTTGCACCCATATTTTCAAATGGATCTTTTAAATCAGTTGTTTCCTTTGCAACGGTTACACCATCCTTTGTGATTTTTGGTGCGCCATAGGATTTATCAATCATAACATTGCGACCCTTTGGACCAAGTGTCACCTTTACCGCATTAGCAAGTGTATCAACACCCACCTTCATTTTATTACGAGCATCTTCACCAAATTGAATAACTTTTGTTGTCATTTTTTAATCTCCTTATTCGTTTATAATTCCAAGAACGTCAGTTTCTTTCATAATAAGTCTGTCTTTGCCATCAAGTTTGATTTCGGTTCCACCCCATTTTGAGAAAAGAACAATATCACCAACCTTTACACGCATAGGTATTGTGTTTCCATTTTCAAATGTAGTACCTTCACCAACAGCCAATACACGACCACGTGATGGTTTTTCCTTTGCAGTATCAGGAATAATTATACCACCCTTTGTAGTAGTTTCTTCTTCCATTCTTTCAACAAGAATATTATTAAATAATGGTTTAAAATTCATAATATACCTCCGATTTTTTTTATTTATACCTTTTTATATAGGGAGGTATATTCTGTTTTTCAATAGGGAAAATGAAAATTTTAATAGGTTTTTATTCTCTGGCTTTTCCAATTAATGTGATATTTATAGGGCAAAGGTTTTTATCCAAATCAAAACTTGCTCCACCACAATTTGAAACCTTAAAATCAATGTTCCCATATACCTTAAGGTAATTGCGAAGAATACCACCATGTGTCACGATAAGGAGATTTTTTGTCTTGTCATCAAGAGTTTTAAGAAATTTTACAAAACGACTTGCGGACATATTACGGCTTTCCCCATCTTTGAAATGAGCATCATTATCGCCATTGTCAATTGCATCGCAGATAGCACGAAGTGCAGGATTAGAATTTATTACTGATTCCATTTTTCCTTCCATAATACCATAATATGTTTCACGAAGAAGTGAGTTGTATGTAATGGGAAGGTTAAGAGATTTATTCATTTCATCCGCAGTTTGTTTGGTCCTTATTAAATCAGAACAATAAATTTTTTCAATCCCAAGGTTGACCAAAGTTTGCCCACGTTCGAACGCTTGTTTATGACCTAATTCATTAAGTGGAGGGTTTGTTCCACCACCTTGCATAATAGCAATTTTATTTAAGTCAGTTTCACCGTGACGTATTACATAAATCATATTTTTATTATACCTTTAGTACAGCCTTGTTCTTTTTTCCGCTGGAAAGTAAGATTTTGCCATCGGTTGCCATAGATTTTGAAATTAAAAACTTATCATCAGTAATTTTTTCACCATTTACCGAAATTGCACCTGCAGTAATCATTCGTCTTGCATCACTTTTTGATTTGCAAAGTGATGTTGATACAAGGGCATCAATGATGTTTAAATCAGAAGCCATTTCAAATGTAGGCAAATCTTGACCCATACCGCCATTTTCGAATGTTTCCTTTGCAGTTGCTTCGGCTTTTTTAGCTTCTTCTTCACCACGACAAAGTTTTGTTGCTTCAAATGCTAAAATCTTTTTTGCTTCGTTGATTTCTGCACCCTGAAGTTTTGCAAGTTTCAAAATTTCATCCATTGGAAGGTCTGTAAATATTTTTAATAACTTTTCAACATCCCTGTCATCTACATTACGCCAGAATTGATAGTAATCGTAGGATGAAAGTTTTTCTTCGTTAAGCCAAATTGCATTTCCCATAGATTTTCCAAACTTTACACCATTTGCATCAGTGATAAGTGGGGTTGTAAGGGCAAATAACTCTATACCAAACTTTTTACCAAGATCAACACCGGAAACAATATTTCCCCATTGATCGCCACCACCAAATTGAACTATTGCACCATAATTTTTGTGTATTTCAACAAAATCGTATGCCTGAAAAAGTGAATAGTTAAATTCCAAAAATGAAAGTGGTTGTTCACGGTCAAGTCTTAACTTTACACTTTCACGTTTAAGCATTTCATTTACAGAAAAAAAACGTCCGTATTTTGTTAAAAAATCCATATATGTAATATCTTTGAACCAATCATAGTTATTTACTATAATTGCATCGGATTTGCCGGTTCCAAAATTAAAAAACTTGCCCGCAGATTTCTTTATTCCTTCAAGGTTTTTAGCAAAAATTTCATCAGTCATCATAGGTCTTTCACTTGAACGGCCGGATGGATCACCAATTCGTCCAGTTGCACCACCAACCAAAACAATAGGTTTGTTTCCGGTTTTTTGCCACCATCTTAACATTGTAAGTGATGCAAGATTTCCGATATGAAGACTGTCGGCTGTTGGGTCAGTTCCCCAATATGCAATTTGTGGTCCAGAGCAAAGTTTTTTATCCAAACCTTCCAAATCACTTGATTGATTAAAAAGTCCACGTTCCATAAGAATATTTAAGAAATCTGATTTTACACTATACATTTTTATCTCCGTTTATATTTATTCGAATTTTATAGTATCCCAATATAAAAAGCAAGTAAAAGTATTTTTGTAAAAAAGTCTTTTTTTTAGACATATTTTATGTTATAATGAGGCATAAGTGTATAAGAATATGGACTTTGACAAAATAGTTGACAAATTAAATATTCTTTGCTATGATTTATTATTATATAATGAAAAACAAGGAGAATAAGATGAATAAAATCTCTAAAAGAAATAAAGCAAAAGCTACTGCTATTTTGGCATCAATAGTTTGGGGTGCAACTGTACTTACTGGTTGTCCTGGTCCTGTGACACCAGAAATAGAACAACCAACATATCCGGAAAGTGTTGCTGATTCTGAAATGAATGCATTGAAAGAAAATACAATTGCTAATGTACGTGCAAATTTGGGTGCGATATATAATATTCTTTCTGCTCATAAAAACGAAGAAGGTGTT
>JAILLX010000066.1 GCA_024692925.1 bacterium | reverse complement strand
TACCAATCAGATGGATCATTACAAAGTCTACAAGTAGAATTATATAAAATATAATTGTCTGGGCACTTTCCATTTTCAAGAGGTGTTTTATATTCTAAGTTCCTATCTATTATGTCTTCGTTTTCGAAATCATCTTCATCAGCATGTTCAAATACATTTTCAGCCTCTTTTTCTGTTTCATAACAACTACCATCTTCGCTTTGATATGGTGCGGTATCAGGGCATTTTTTTAAAGCACAATTTCTTTGAGGTGCTCCACTTCCACTACCAAAATAATTAACCTCTCTGTTGGGACATAAAAAGGAACATGCTTCATCGCTTCCAACAGAAAATGAATATAATACATCACAACTTTTACATGAATTATATTGTATAAAATCGCATTTTTCGATAACAGAATTTATATCTTTTGCCATTACGGGAAGAGAGGAAAAAAGAAACAACAATGCAAAAATCTTTTTCATCATAGGCGTAGTGTAGACTGAGTTTTATAAATTTGCAATGAAAAAACTGCCCATGTGGAACGACTTATCTAACTTGGCTCGGAAAAATTTGCTATACACAGGCTAAAATTTTATTATTGATAAATAACTTCTTTTTCTTTACAATCTCCCAAACAATAAAAAACTGTTAAACAAGATGAATATAAATAGAAATAAATTATTAGTATACAAAGATAAAGGTTGTTTTGATATTTCCAACCTTATTGAATCTTTAAATACATATTTTTCGAATTATTCTGTTGAAACAATAAATGCAACTGAAATTATTGAAACAAAAAAATTAAACTCATCCGTTTTGGCACTATTTATACCAGGAGGTATTGCAAACCATTATTATGAAAGTCTTGGTGAAAACGGAAATAAGAAAATAAGGGAATATGTTTTAAACGGAGGAATTTATTTTGGTATCTGTGCCGGAGCATATTATGCTTGCCGAGATGTTGAATTTGAAACAGAAATTCCTGAATCAAGTATAAGGGCAAAATACAAACTTGATTTAATCAACGCCTTCGCAAAGGGTACTTTATACAAAGATTTAGGAATACAACCGTTTAAAAATAATCCTGAATCTTCGGCTGTTGTTAAAATAAGTTCCGCAAATAAATCAGAAAATTATTCTGCATTATACCATGGCGGTCCATTCTTTGAAACTAATGAAAAATATGATATTCTTGGCTATTATCAAATAAAGGGAAAGAAAATTCCAGCAATACTTATGTCAAATTTTGGAATGGGAAAGGTTTTTGCCTCTGGTGTACATTTTGAATATGATGCAAAAACTTTTGGTAGCCTTTTGCCATATATGTCCAAAAACCCAACCTACAAAGATTTACTTAAAAAGCTTAAAAGACAGGAAAAAAATCGCCGTAAATTATTTAATTTACTGATGGAAAAAATTAAATAAGAAGATATAAAATAAAAAAGTTTTTTATCCTTGATTTTTTTTAAGAATTCCTATAGAATATCGCGTATGTGATTTCAAATCAGGGGATTCCTGATGGAGAATCCTTTGCTAAATATTAATATTAACTTAAAAGGAGCTAATTATGGCAAAAGAAACATATGTTAGAACAAAGCCCCATGTAAACATTGGTACAATTGGCCACGTTGATCATGGTAAAACAACTACTACTGCTGCTATTACAAAGTTCTTTGGTGAGTTTAGAGCATACGATCAAATCGATAACGCACCAGAAGAAAAGGCACGTGGTATTACTATTAACACATCTCATGTTGAATATGAGACAGAATCAAGACACTACGCTCACGTTGACTGTCCAGGGCACGCTGATTATGTTAAAAACATGATCACTGGTGCTGCTCAGATGGATGGTGCAATCTTGGTTGTATCTGCTGCTGATGGTCCTATGCCTCAGACACGTGAACACATCCTTCTTGCACGTCAAGTTGGTGTTCCAGCTATCGTAGTATTCTTGAACAAATGTGATATGGTTGATGATCCAGAAATGCTCGAACTTGTTGAAATGGAAGTTCGTGACCTTCTTACAAAATATGGTTTCCCTGGTGATACAACTCCAATCATTCGTGGTTCATCACTTTGTGCTCTTGAAGACAAGAACCCAGAACTTGGTGAAAACGCAATCCGTGCTTTGATGAAAGCTGTTGATGAATTCATCCCAACACCTGCACGTCCACTTGATAAACCATTCTTGATGCCAATCGAAGATGTTTTCTCAATTTCAGGTCGTGGTACTGTTGTTACAGGTCGTGTTGAAACAGGTATCGTTAAAGTTGGTGACGAAGTTGAAATCGTTGGTATTAAACCTACACAAAAAACAACTGTTACTGGTGTTGAAATGTTCCGTAAACTTCTTGATGAAGGTGAAGCTGGTGATAACATCGGTGTTCTTCTTCGTGGTACAAAGAAAGAAGAAGTTGAACGTGGACAAGTTCTTGCAAAACCAGGTTCAGTTACACCACACAAGAAATTTGAATGTGAATGCTATATTTTGACTAAAGATGAAGGTGGTAGACATACTGCATTCTTGTCAAACTATCGTCCACAATTCTATTTCAGAACAACTGATGTTACTGGTGCCGTAATTCTTCCAGATGATGTGAAGATGGTTATGCCTGGCGATAACGTAAAGATGACTGTTGAACTCATCACACCTGTTGCTATGAGTGAAGGTCTTCGTTTCGCTATCCGTGAAGGTGGTAGAACTGTTGGTGCTGGTGTTGTTTCAAAGATTATTGAGTAAACACATCGGTGTTCAATTAGAACTTAAAAAACCTCTCAGAAATGGGAGGTTTTTTATTTCACCTACAGAATAAATTCTTTAAAAAATCAAATTTCATTTTACTTTTAAAATAAAAATATATAGTATTAGTTTTTTAAAGGAGAATTTAACTATGAAAGAAAAAATATTTTTATCTGATAATGATGGAACACTTACCGTAGCAAGAAAAAAAATAATCGGCAAAATGGCACAAACTTTGGTTGAATTTGCAAATAATTTTAAATTTTGCATTACAACAGGATCACCATATTCTGATATGATGGAACAAATGCCAGAAGAACTTCTTAACCATCCAAATGTTGAATTTTGGTGTTGTATGGGTAATAGTGTTTATAGTCAGGGAAAGGAAATTCGTAATTCTCATAATACTATTGATTTTAAAAAATTTGAACCAATTCTTAATGATATTTTAACAAAATGTCCTATGAAATTTCATAAATCTTTCCCTCGCCATTATGAAATTCATAATAATTGTGCAATTAATTTTACTATGCTTGGCAGACCAGAAATTGGCGAACCATCCATGGAAGATCGTGCAGAATATGTTGAATGGGATAAACGAAATGGTCAACGCCAATGGATTATTAAATACCTAGAAGAAAAATATCCTGAATACAATATGACTCTTGGGGGACAAATTTCTGTTGATATAGTTAAAAAGGGTTGTGATAAAACTCAGGTTGCAACATTTTATAAAGACTATGATATTTCATATTTCGGCGACAGAATTTACACTACAGGCAACGATAATGCGATTGCACATGAAATTGTAAATTTGGGAGGTACTATCTATTCGGTAAAAGGTCCAGAAGAAACCATGCGAATTATGCAACATCTTATTGAAGATAAAAAATCCGGTAAAATATAAAACACAAAACAAAAAAACACCCGCTAAAAAAACGGGTGTTTAATTTTATATGCAATGAAATTATATTCTCATTGGCATCAAAACATAGATTGTTGATTCGTCATCAAGTTCCTTAATAATCGCAGGAGAAGAAGAATCTGAAATCACAAATTTCATAAATTTACCTTCAATCTGAGCTGCAATATCAAGAAGATATCTTGAATTAAATCCAATTTCCATTGCTTCGTTATCATAATCAATTTCAACATCTTCAATCGCACTACCAGAATCCGGAGTTGATGCAAGAAGTGTAAGTTTTGATTTTGCAATCTTAAGTTTAATTGCCTTTGATTTTTCATAAGAAACCGAAGAAACACGATCAACAGCTTCACTGAAAAGTTTGCAATCCACTTCCATTTCCTTATCATTTGATGTTGGGATAACCTTTTCATAATCAGGGAATTTTCCATCAATAAGTTTTGATGTAATTGTTGTATTACCAAAAGTAAATCTTGCTTTTGTTTCACTTGTTTCAACTTTTATATCAGAAGATGTATCATCAAGTTGAGCACGAAGTTCAGTAATAACCTTTCTTGGAACAATTATACTTGGCATACCCTTTGCACCTTCTGGTGATGCAACATCTTGTCTTGCAAGTCTGTGGCCATCAGTTGCAACAGCACGAAGCAATTCACGACCATCTTTTTCCAAAGTATGGAAGAAAATACCATTCAAGAAATATCTTGTTTCCTCTGTGGATACAGCAAATTTTGTTTTATCGATAAGTTTAATTAAATCATCACAAGGAAGTGTAAATCTGAATGGCATAGATGAACTAGTCATAACAGGGAAATCAGTTGCAGGAAGTGCAGGAAGTGTAAATTCTGAATTTCCAGATTTAAGTACAACATTTGAATCATCAGCCGATGTTTTAAGTTCAACATCAAAACCTTCTGGCAACTTTCTTACAATATCATAAAGAACATGTACAGGAACAGTAATTGACCCCTTATCATTAATTGTTCCTTCAACAGTTTCAACAATTTCCAAATCAATATTTGTTGCTGTGAATTTTAAATCATCACCTGCTTCAATTTTAACATTTGAAAGTACAGGAATAGTTGATTTTTTTTCAACGATTCTATAAAGGTGTGATAATGTTTTCACAAGGTTTGATTTTGCAACTATAATATACATATTTATCTCCTTTTCTTTTTTGCTTTTATGTTTCGATTCTAGCCCCAAATACATACTAAAAGCAAGCAATAATTTTTTTATTTTTTAAGAAAAATAAATACGTTGAAAAATCAACCTCTTGGATTAAGATAACCCGACATCATAATTTCCAAGGTGCGTCTTCTTTGACGTTCTGAATATTCCTTATTAAAGCTATCATAAAGTTCACAAAACTTACAAGCACCTCTTCTTTCACAATCTTTCGCATACTTGTTTTGATATATTGTGCAATCTACACATCTCATAACAAAACAATACTTTTTTAATTTAGTACGTTCATCTATGTAATATAACGGCACTTTAACAACTTTTGTTTCTGGAATATTCATTTTTGCCTTTCAATAAAAAAGGGGTGAAAGGTCATAAAAACCCAACACCCCTCCAACAAAAAATTTTAAATTTATTTGTTTACTTTCATAAGATCAGAAGCAGAAACTTCTTTTTCTTTTGTCTTCACTTTAGAAAGAACAACATCTAAAACCTTATCTTCAAAAATACCAGCCTTTATGCTTTCAGTAGCCTGAGCATTTTTTGCGTAATATTCAAACACTTGTTGTGCTTGATTTGGATATCTCATAGCTTCCTGCATAATAGCATTTTGAATTTCATTTTGTTCAATCTTGATTTCGTTTTTCTTACCAATATCAGCAAGAATCAAACCAAGTTTAACACGAGAAGTTGCTTGTTTTTTAAGTTCATCTTTCTTTTTAGCTTCAGCTTTCTCATCCATTTTTTCTTGTGGATTTGCTTGTTTATACTGAGCAAACATAAACTCAACTTCTTGATTAATAAGTGATTCTGGAACATCAATTTTTTCATCAGCAAGTTTATCTAAAACTTCATCTTTCATAAGATTTTTAGAAGCAGTTTCATAATTCTTTTCAAGAAGTTCTTTTACATAAACTTTTAAATCTGCCAAATCTTTACGTTTTAAATCAACTGCAAATTTATCATCAATAGCAGGAACTTTCTTTTCCTTAATTGCATTGATTTTTACTTTAAACAAAGCCTTCTTTCCAGCCAATTTTTCATGACCATAATCTTTTGGGAATTCAACATTAACATCAACATCATCACCCTTTGATTTGCCGATAAGTTGATCTTCGAATCCAGGGATAAATGCACCTGAACCAAGTTCTAATGGATAGTTATCAGCTTTACCACCTTCGAATTCAACACCATCAACTGAACCAACAAAGTTAATGTCAACAACATCACCTTTTTTAGTTTTTCTTGCATCAGCAATTTCTTCGAATGTATATCTTGAATCAGCAATATTTTTCAATGCTTCATCAATTTCTTTATCGCCTGCTTTTGCAATTTTCTTTTCAACTGAAATTTTTGAAAAATCAATATCTTTTATTTCTGGAAGTATTTCAAAATCCGCAGAAAATTTTAATGGTTCATTTCTTACAAAGCTATCAACTTTTACTTGTGGAGCAACAGCAGGATTAACCTTTTTTTCTTCACAGTAAGAAACCAAAGTTTCATTGATAAGTGAGTTAATAACATCACCAATGAAATGACCTTCGTATTTTGATCTTATAACATCCATAGGAACATGTCCCTTACGGAAACCTTTTTCTTCATGATTTTTTGCAAATTCAGCAAGTTGTTCATTCAATTTTGTTTCGAAAACATCTGCTGGAATTTCAAAAGATAATTCGTATTTAATACCTTTAATTTTTTCTTTTACTGGTTGCATTTTTATTTCCTTGATTAAGGTTTGATTAACATTTAATGGTGCGGGTGAAGGGACTTGAACCCCCACGCCTCTCGGCAATAGATCCTAAGTCTATCGCGTCTGCCAATTTCGCCACACCCGCATTAAGTTCAATACCGATATTTATACCATAAAAAAAAATAATTTCCATAAAAAAAATTAAATTTTTAAAAAATATATGCTATAATAGTTTGCAATTGGAGGGGAAAATGAAATTTTGTTTATGTATCATATTGTTTTTATTTACAAATTTAACATCCGTATATGGTGCAGAAACTCGATTCTCTGGTGAACCGATTCCCCGATTCGTTGCAATAGTAAAATCCCCATCAAACACTCGTGTTGGACCTGATGTAAATTACCCTATAAAATACATATACCAATCAAAATTTCAACCTGTCAAAGTTGTGAATGAATATTATGGTTGGTATCAGATAGAAGATATCAATGGTGATATTTCATGGATACACAAAAACGCAACAACAAGTAAAACTAATTATGTTATGACTTTGCATGACAATACAAAACTTTATCAAAAAAAGAAATTAACCTCAAAAATCGTGGCCAAGGTTGATAAGGGAACTTCTTTCAAAGTTATAAAATGTTCATCCGGTTTTTGTAAGGTTGAAACAACATTTAATGGAACATTATTTAAGGGCTTTTTAATCCAAGATAATCTATGGGGTGTATAATGAATTTATATACATCACTTGTTTTATATATGATTTTATTTGTAGTAATTTTCATATTACACAAGCCAATAAACATCCATTCATACCCACAAAAATGGATACAATTTTTTCATCATGCTTTAGAAATAATCTGTTATATATGGACGGCAATTCTTGCAATCCAAATAACCATTTTAGTAATAAAAAATTTATAAAATCCGGCTTTTTTTAAACTTTTTTATCGAAATCCTTTTCTTCTATTATTTTAACACTAACTTCGGTAACACTCTGATTATTTTTATATAAATCACATATATTTGTTTGTTGTATATCAGTTTGCAATTCCTGTGAAAATACATAGTTATGAGTATTTTCAATATCAATAACTGGCTTTAACAAATCGCTTGAACCGATACATGAATCTTCATAATCCAATGAATACAAAGATTTCATTTTAAATTTAACACGCTCAAGCATCCATGAATTTGAGCGTTTTTTCAAAAACCTGTTCAATGTGACTGCTGAAACCTTTAATTTTTTAGCAATCTGATAATGCGGGAGATTTTTATATAAAAGTTCTAATATTTTTTCTTCCTTACCAGAAAGTTTAGTTGTTGCATTTTTCCGACCTTTTGGACGACCTAATCTAACACCATCAGCTCGTTTTTTAGCCAAAGCCTCTTTTGTTCGTTGTGAAATACGTTCTCTTTCTATCTGTGCAGAAAAGGCAAAAACCGTCATAATCATAAGACCAATCGCACTATTTCCCAATTCCAAATTTTCCTTTATACAAAAAACTTTTATCCCCTTATCGGCAAATATTTTTGTTAAGGCATACATATCAATCATACTTCGTGAAAGTCTTGATAATTCGGAAACGATAATAGTATCTTCTTGCTTTAAAATCTTAACTAATTTTCCTAATTTTCTATACCTAAAATTCACAGTTCCACTAACGCCATCATCAACATATTCTTTATCTATTGTTATACCCCTATATGCACAATAGCGTAAAATTCCATACCTTTGATTTTCATAATCTTGCTCCTCTGTTGATACCCTCAAATAAGCATAAACAGTCATTTTTATTTCCAAAGCAAAGATACAAAAACTAAATAATGAAAAAACACTTAAAAAATTTTCGGAAAAATTGGTTGCGGGAAGTGGATTTGAACCACTGACCTCAAGGTTATGAGCCTTGCGAGCTACCAGACTGCTCTATCCCGCGATAAATAAGATATGCTTATAATACTCTTTGATTTTGAAAATGCAAGTATTTTTATTAAAATTTATTTTAAGATTGATAAAATCGCATCCACAGCCCTATCCGAAGGCGATTTTTTATCATTAAAATTCATCTTTTTCAAAAACAAATCAAAATTTTTCATCTGCGATTCGCGATATTTTTTATTTGTAATTGCCTTCATCATTGCCTTAGTCAACTCTTCAGCATTACACCTATCTTGAATAAATTCAGGTACAAAAGTTTTTCCCATAATAATATTTGGCAAAGTCACATTTTTAATCTTAACAAAATGCTTTGCAATAGCATAACTAATTTTCGAAATTTTATATGCAACAACTGTTGGTACCTTTGCCACCGAAAGTTCCAAAACCGCAGTTCCCGAAATACAAAGCGAAGCCCTTGATGCCATAAATGCATCATATCTATTTTGTTTTCCCTTAACAATTATTGGTTCGTATTTCCAATTTCTTGTTTCTGAAAATATAAAATAATCTATTGTTTCCGTAGTCGGAATTACAATTTTAAGATTCGGAATTTTGACACAAAGTTCATCCACAACATCCCTGTAAATTGGAAGCAATCTTTCCACCATTTGACGCCTTGATCCCGGAAGTAAAGTCACAATAACATCTTTTTCAGATAAGCCGTAATTTTTCAAAAATCTTTTTCTATCACCTTGAACATTTTTTACAGCAGTATGCCCCACAACAAAACATTTCAATCCATAACGTTCAAAATATTTTGGTTCAAATGGGAAAAAGCACAAAAGGTAATCAAAAATCCGAGCAATTTTTTCAGCCCTCTTCTCCTTCCATGCCCAAACCTGAGGTGCCACATAATGCACGAATTTAGTATTTTTAAGGATACCAAGTTTTCGAACCTTTTTCACAACTGCCATATTAAACCCTGGTGCATCCACCGTAATCACAACATCAGGTTGCACCCTCACAATTTCATCCACAGTCTGATTGATTCGTTTTTTAATTAAAAAAAGGTTTTTAATTATCTCTGAAAATCCCATAACAGCAATATCAGAAATATTAAACAAAGATTTAAAATTTTTAACCTTTGCCATTTCCTCCCCGCCGACACCGAAAAAGGAAATATTTTTATTTTTCAAAAGCAAAGCATTCATCAAATCACCAGCCAAAATATCGCCTGATGCCTCACCTGCAATAACAAAAATCTTCAAATTTTTCTTCATACTTTCATTATATATAAACAAAACAAAGTTGTAAACACATAAAATTTTTACTTTATCAAAACTTGTTTATTAGAAAAATTGTACATATACCCGTAAATAATTTATTTATCAAAAAAAGGTCCTTGTTTAAAGGACCTTTTTACTACTCTCACCCCTCCCATTAATCCTTTTTGGATTTTGGTTGTGTGTATGAATAAATCAAGCAAAGTCCTGCTATACCAACAAGAAGATAAACTATCCTTGCAATCATTCCTGTTCCAAACAATACTTCTACTAAATTAAAATTAAATGCACCAATTAAACCCCAATTAAGTGCTCCGATTATAACTAATGGACGGCAAATAAAATTCATAAGTGTATTCATTTTTTTCTCCTATTTTTTGGTTAAATGTGCGTTAATCGCATTTTCAAATTTACCAAAATCT
>JAILLX010000048.1 GCA_024692925.1 bacterium | reverse complement strand
TATTTACGATAAAGATCAATAGAAACAATATCCCCATCAATGGAAATTGTATTCATATCTAAATTAGGTTTTAGTTTTTCAAATTTATGAGAAATTTTTTCTTTAGCCATTTTAACCTCTGATTGTTTTTGATTATCCTAACAATATTTTTTGTCTAAGTCAAGAAGAAAAGAATAATTCCTTGTCTTATTTTTTTGCTTTGATTATAATAAAAAATACGGAGGAAAAATATGGCAAAATCAAACATTATAATTGGTGGTTTAGTACCATTCACTACAATAGATTATCCTACAAAAATTTCTGCGGTTTTGTTTTTACAGGGGTGTCCATGGAGATGTATTTATTGCTCTAATCCTCACCTTCTTGCATATCGAAAACCAACAGAACAAGATAAAGCTAATTATGAATATGTTTTAGGATTACTTAAAAAACGTACAAAAATCATTGATGCAGTGGTTTTCAGTGGCGGTGAAGCAACTTCACAAACTGATGAAATAATAACTGCGATTGAGGAAATAAAAGAATTTGCTCCTCACTTTAAATTCGGACTTCATACAAACGGATGTTTTCCAGAAAAACTTGCAAAACTTTTACCGTATATTGATTGGATTGGATTGGATATAAAGGCTCCATGTAAAAAATATGAACAAATTACAAAGGTAAAAGGAAGTGGCGAGTTTGCTTTTGAGGCATTGGATTTAATATTAAAAAGTGGTAAAGATTTTGAAGTTCGTACCACTGCTGACCCAACTGTTCTTTCAAAAGAAGATATTTTGGAAATCGCCGAAACTGTTTCAAAACTTGGTGTAAAACATTATGCCGTTCAAAGATACAGACCTGTAGATAAAGATAATCCAAATAATCCACCAGCACAGGCAATAACTCAATTTTTTACAGATAAAGAATTTGAAGCAAAACTTCGATTGCTTATTCCAAATTTGGAAATGAGATTTTAAAAAAATTTTTAAATAAAAAAACACCCCTTGGAAAAAAACCTTGGGGCGTTTTTATTTGTATTAAACAACTATTAAGCTTTAATAACACTAACAAGAGTTGTTGCACCTTCTGTAAAGATAGATTTTGCAGTAGCAGTACCTTTACCAAATGTAAGAACAAGTTCATCACCTTCTTTTGCAAGACCAAGATCTTTTGCAATAGTTCTTGAAAGATCATCAACTTTATCAGAATCTGTTGATTCAACAACTTTTGGTGTCACACCCCAGCAAAGTGTCACACGACCTGCAACTTTATCTTCTGTTGTCACAGCGATAATAGGAGCATGTGGTTTATGTTTTGAAAGATTAATTGCTGTTGTACCAGATGTTGTGTAAGCAAATACTGCTTTTGCATCTGTTTTGTTTGTAATATCAGCAGCAACAGAAGTCATAACATCACCCAAAGTATTTTCTTTCAAATCCTTTGTATATGTTTTGATATAATTTCTGTATTCTGGATCAGCTTCTACTTGTTTAATGATTGATGACATCATCTTTACTGCATCTACTGGATATTTACCTTGTGCAGTTTCAGCAGACAACATAACACAATCTGTGCATTCGTAAACAGCGTTTGCAACGTCAGATGCTTCGGCACGTGTTGGGAATGTATTATCAATCATTGATTCCAACATATGTGTTGCAACAATAACTGGTTTTCTTTTTTCACGGCAAAGTTTAATCATTCTTTTTTGAAGCATTGGAACCATTTGTGGTTCAACTTCTACACCCAAATCACCACGTGCAACCATAATTGCATCTGTTAAATCAACAATTTCTTCAAGGTAATCAATAGCAGCAGTTGGTTTTTCAATTTTACATACCAATGATGCACGACCATTGATAATCTTTTTTGCATATCTAACATCATCAGGTGTTTGAACAAATGATGCAGCAACCCAATCAACACCAAGAGAAAGAGCAAATTCCAAATCGTCCAAATCTTTTTCTGTAAATACAGGAAGATTTACAACAGTGTTTGGAAGGTTGAAACCTTTTCTGTCAGAAATTTTACCGCCAACGATAACTTTTGTTTTAACAGAGTTAGCATTCTTTTCAATAACTTGAACTTTGATTTTACCATCATTAATAAGAACATAATCACCAACTTTTAATGCATCAAGAATTGCAACATTTGGAAGTTGAACACGTGTTTTATCCCCAAGTTCTTCATTATTATCAAAAGAAAATTCTTGACCATCTTCCAAAATTTCAAATTCATTTTTGAATTTACCAACACGAAGTTTTGGACCTTGCATATCAGCAAGAATACCAATTTTTCTTCCTAATTCTTTTTCGATTCTTTTAATATTATCGAATCTTTTTTTATGATCTTCATGTGAACCATGAGAGAAGTTAAGACGACAAACATTAACACCAGCTTCGATTACTGCTTTAAGATTTTCATATTCTTCAGTAGCAGGTCCGATTGTGGCAACAATCTTTGTAAATCTGTAATTATTATCAAGATTTTTTAGTTCCATTTTTATATCCTTTTCGTTTATGTTAATTATTTTTTTTATTTTTTTACTTGAGTTAAGTAATTTTATGGCTAATATAATACATTATATTTTAAGTTTTACAACTTATTTTTATTAACTTTTACAAAAAAGGAGATGTAAATGGCACAAACAGATGGAATCCGCGCAGATGAACTTTCAAGTTTCATGGATAGAATCGAAAGATTAGAAGAAGAAATGGCAAATATCCGTAGCGATATTCGTGAAATCTATGCCGAAGCAAAAGCTACTGGCTATGATCCAAAAATTATGAGAGTCGTTTTAAGACTTAAAAAACTTGATGAAGCAGATAGAACAGAACTTGATGAAGTAACAGAACTTTATAGAACTGCTCTTAATGTTTAATATATGGTTTATTTGAAGGAACCTCCCTGCTTGGGAGGTTTTTTCGTTCATAAGGATTTTTCTTTTACTTTTACATTTTATATGCTATAATATATGCCAATTACGGAGGTAAAAATGCAAAAATTAAGAATGGGAGTCGTCGGTTGTGGACGAATTTCCGATTGTCATTTTGATGCAATTAAAAATAACAGCGAAACTATGGAAATTGCCGCTGTTTGTGATGTTAATCCAACAAATTTACAAAAAGCCCAACAAAAAACTGGGGCGAATCCATATACAAATATTGATGATATGCTTAAATTTGAAAAACTTGATTGCGTAAGTATTTGTACACCAAATGGTTTTCACTATGAAAATGCAAGAAAAGTTTTAAAAGCAGGTATTAATGTTATTGTGGAAAAACCATTAACTCTTTGTTTGAATGAAGGTAAAAAACTTATTTCTTTGGCAAAGAAAAAGGGTAAGCATGTATTCCTTATTCATCAAAACAGATTTAATCCAACAATTCAATGTGTAAAAAAGGCTTTGGATGCTGGTGCATTTGGTAAAATATATATGATTACATCAAATGTTTTTTGGTATCGTGATGATGATTACTATACAAAACCAGCATGGCATGGGTCAAAGAAAATTGATGGCGGTGCCTTTATTACACAGGCTTCTCACTATACTGATATTATGAATTGGTTTGCAAAAAGCCCACTTAAATCAATATATACTCTTGGAAAAACAAGGGAAAGAAAAATTGAAACCGAAGATTGTGGTTCAACAATTATTGAATGGAAAAATAATATAATTGGAAACCTTAACCTTTCCGTGCTTACCTATAATGAAAATTATGAAGGAAGTATTACCATTATTGGTGAAAAGGGTTTGGTAAAAGTTGGTGGTGTTGCCCTAAATAAAATTCTTGATTGGAAGTTCGAGGATGATGTCGAACAATTCTGTGATGTTTCGTATGATGTGGAATCTGTTTATGGAAAGGGACATACTCCATATTACAAAAGCATTGCTGAAACATTGATTGATGGAAAACCATTCCTTATTTCTGAAAAGGAAGCTATCTCATCATTAACACTTCTTTGTGGAATTGTTGATTCAATGAATAAGGGTAAAAAAATTAATTTTTAAGGGGAATTTATAAATGGTAATACAGGGTAATCATTACAATATAAACATCTCAAACGAAGAAGCTGAGGCTGTTTATAAACGACTAAAGGAAAGTTATAAAAACGGTGAGGCTGTTGTTTCAAAAGAAGATAAAATGAAACTTGCAGAAGATCTTGTTGAAATAAATCAGGATGCAAGAAATACAATAATTGAAATTTCTTCGCTTCTTAATATGGCAAAAGATGATAGCTTTTATATTCCTTATGCCCTTCTTACTGCATATAGAAAAATGCAGGTGGATTGGGAACATAACCCAAATGATAACATTCCTTTTATAAAAAAGGATGAAGGTTTGAAACATACTTATTCTGTAATAAAAAACAATTTTAAAAATAAACCTTTTATCAATAGTGTTTATAAACTTATAAGAACTGGTGATAAACCGGAAGTTATATTTTATAAACAACAGCTTCAAAAATTGATGGATGAAGCAAATAAGGAACAGGAGAAACAAGATATATTTAATCTTCTGGAAAAAGGTTTAAAGATTGAATAAATTAAAAAGGCGGGCAAACACCCGCTTTTTTTTAATTCTTGATTTTTACAAATAGGATTGTTATCCTGTTGTTTGTCTTTTGAAAAAAAGATAAGACATATTGTTAGTAAATAGGGCTTCATCTCCCTGATAGCTAGCACATACGTGTTTTTACTGATACGTCTCCCGACTTTTGTCGGGAAGTCGCTACTATACAATAGGAAAAGTTTATCTTTTCTAAAGGTAGCGAGGTCAAAGTTATCTGACTGATGAACTTCCCGACTTCTACTAACTAGAAGTCTTTTTTTTAAATTAAAAAGAAGGGAAGACAAATGAGTAAGAAACTTTATTATTTAACGATACTTTCAACTATTTTATCAATAAAGGCAAATGCAAGTTCGCAAACAGTCAGCGATATTGGACGTTGGGGTGTTCCATTATATGCTTTGGGAATGAGTGTGGCCGAACCAACATCAGAGGGTGTAAATCAACTTTTTATTTCTGCTATTGGAGCACAAATTGCATCAGAATTTTTGAAAAAAGTGACTCAAGAAAAACGTCCTGATTATACACCTGGAAAAAGAAAAGAATCTTTTCCAAGTGGACATGCGGTTGGTGCCTTTTCCGGTGCTATGTTCATACATAAAAGGTATGGTTTAGAATATGCTGTTGTTCCATATATGATTGCAACATATACTGGATATCAACGTGTGGATGCAAAACGCCACCATGTACACGATGTTGTTGCAGGAGCAGGTCTTGCTGCATTATTTACATGGGCTTTTGTAAGCAAATATGATAAAAGCAATAATCAAATTTCTTTTGCAATGGATAAAGATGTTCAAAAAATTGAATACAAAACTACATTTTAAAAAAGGCGGGTTAAACCCCGCTTTTATATATCCTGTTTAAGTGGAATGTTTATTGTATTAAGCACAGTCAAAAGTTCATTTTTTGCGGCAATATGCGAAATGGAAATTTCCTCGTTTTTAATCTTTAACAAATCAAGAATAGTAAGACCCTTTAAAAACATTTCACGGTAAACAACCCTTTCACCGATACCAGAAATATATGTGAACCCAAGTTGTTCCTGTAGTCGTTTAAGTATTGCGTCAACCTCACGTTTATTCTTCGCATCAATATGGGAAATACGATTTCTTAGCACAATCCACCTTAAATCCGCCATACCAAGTTCGGCACGTTTTTTCTGAATTTCACGAATGTTTGTAGTATACTGTGATTCCGAAATAATCTCCTTTGAATTAGGATCAATGTTCGCAATCACATCAATATCGACAAGACTGTCATTAACCGGTGTCACCAAAATATCAGCGTTTTTGTGTCCCGCATTGGAAAGATGGCTGAATGTTCCAGGTGTATCAATAATGATTATATCATATTCGTTTTTTAAATCCTGAATTTCCGCATCAAGCTGTTCTTCATCCTCCTCGGAACTACGCTTATTTGAAAATTGAGATGGTGTCACAACAAGATGTTCCGGCATAGGAAGGTTTAACTTGTTTTCTTCGGCATACCTTACACGATTTTCGATGTAATGAGTAAGTGTTCCCTGCCTTCCATCAAGGTCAATAGTAGCCACCTTATATCCCGAATAAAGATAGGATATAGCAAGATGTATGGAAAGTGTAGATTTACCACTTCCACCCTTTTCGTTACCTACTACAATAACCTTAGCATTTGTCATTTTTTCTCTCCGTTTGTCATTATATCATTATTTTTTCTTAAAATAAAGGGATTTTGAAAAAAATTTTGCAAAAATCTAAGATTGTTATATAATAAAAATATGCACCCATAGCTCAGCTGAATAGAGCGTTGGTTTCCGGAACCAAAGGTCAGAGGTTTGAATCCTCTTGGGTGCACCATATATTCATCTTTTGTCGCGTTGGTTTCACTTACTACTTTTTATACTCTTGTTTTTATCGGGTTGGCGTGGCAATCCAGTTCTAATATTTTTTCATTATGGATTCCGGATCAGGTCCGGAATGACAATATTAGAGTCGTCCAGACCTCCCCCTGTCATCCCGAATTTATTTCGGGATCTGAAAAAGACCCTGAAACAAGTTCAGGGTGACGATGGATATCAAAATCTAAAAAAATCCCCCTATAAAAGGGGGTATCCTTAGGAAAAAGAAAAATTATGGACAAGTACATGTTATTGTTCTAGGAGTGTCAGTAATTGTAGATTTTTCTGTCATAGAAATATTTGTATTACCGCTTTTATATGTACATGTTGCCCCACCAAGTGTTTGTATTGAATTAACACAAGTATACACTGAAGCACTTGAACCTGAAGGTATAGAAAGGCCTCTACCTGTTAATGTTCCATTAGATGAACCTTTACATAAATCAACACTAGCTCCATATGTACCACTACTAGATTGAGTATAGTATCCATAACTTGTAAAAGAAACTTGACAAACTGAAGTTGTTGCTCCACAAGTACAAGATACAGAACCTCCTTTCTTCAAAGTAGTTGAAGAACAAGCACCATTAGATATTTTTATTGTCATACCTGCACTTCCTGCTGAATCTGTAGTACAGTGCGTACTATCAAAACCAATTGAAAAATGACCACTTGCTGTTATTTTAGAAGAGGAATAACTACTATATCCACCATAATTGCCTGCACCATATTGACCTGTACATGTATAAGTGTAAGAACATGATAAAGCAGAACAAGTTTTAGCCCCTTCAAGAGATGTATATCCTGCTGGACACTTTGTACAACTTGTTGAACCTGCCTTGGAATAAGTTCCAGCTGGACACGATTTACAACTTGTTGCACCGGTTTGATTTTGGTACTGACCGGCAGGACATGGGGTACATGTTGTGGCTGTACCACCAGCAGAGTAAGTCCCAGCCTCGCATGCAACACACATTGAAATTGAACTAGAAGACATTACCGGTGTACTTGCAAGAAGTAATGTCGTTGTTGATATAAATTTTCGTAGCTTCATTTTTCTTTTCCCCCTTTAATAATTAACTGTCTGACTATATGATACACAACCATTTCCACTCTTATAGTATCCATCTGCGCAATTAAAATAACATCCTTGAACACCAGCCCAAATCATTCCTGCACCAGCAGTTGTATAAACACATTTTCCACCGGATTCACAATATCTGTAATTTAGACTTGCACTTGAAACAGCATTACAATTCCATGGGCAAGAATTTGATGTTGCACCTGTTCCTGCATATGACGAATTCGCAGGTTTGTTCGTGCATGCAGTACATGATGTCGCATTTCCAGAGGATGATTTATATGTACCTGTTGGGCATGCTGTACATGTTGAACCATTTTTATAATATCCAGCGGCACATACACAAGAACCATTAGATTCAATTTCTCCGGAACCACATTCATTCAATTTATAAATTTCTATGCTTCCGTTTGAACCGGATAAACCACCCTCACATGCGGTTCCATTATGTACAGCACCAGAAGCTCCTTCACCAGGATGTTTTGTTGCATCTATTTTAGTTACTGTACTGATACTAGGACTGCCAATTCTTGCCCCTCCACAGTTTCCACAAGCAGCGTTTCCACCACGACCACCATCAGCAACACTATTTAAAAAGCCAACCTTTGTGTAACCACCATTACCACCAGCATTACCGGAAGAACCAGGCCAACATGCATTATTATTAGCACCACCACTTCCACCAGCACCTACTGTTACGGTTTGTGTTATGTTTAATGGGGTATAGAAAATATATTCAAAGCGACTACCACTACTTCCATCAGTACCCCAATTAAAAAGCCAATTTCCCTGACTTCCACCACCGGCACCTTTGGCAATTATTTCATATATACCTGGTGTAAATGTGACAGAAGTATTTCCAGGTGTGGTAATAACCTTATATTGTGACCATTTACTGGAACATTTTGATTTTCCAGGGGAAGCATAAGAACCATTTGGACAAGCAGTGCAGGATGTAGCAGTACCACTTGATGCATATGTATTCACTTTGCATTGACTACAATTTCCAGAATCGCAAACAAAACCGGAATTACAACCTCCCAAAATTTTGAATTCGGTTGTTGTCGTTGAATTCGCACTATCCGATGTTGAACCAACAGATTGGCAATATTTTTCTACACTTCTTGTCGCAGTTCCGCATTTTGGATTTGTATTGATACCAACCACCCATGAACCAGTTTCGGAACTTTTACAACTTTGGCATTCATCAAAGTTTCCGTCGTTATATTTTCCAACAGGACAAACCTCGCATGAAAAAAGTGGTTCAGCCATTGCTGGACTTGAAATTAATAATAATGTTGTTGATAAAATTTTTCGTAGCTTCATTATCCCCTCCCATTATCTTGAAATAGTTACTTTTCTTGTGCCACCAGGACATTTACCATCATTTATTTGTTTAACACCATACCCCTTACCACATGTTGGCTTACATCTGCGAAGCGACTTGCTATATGTTAGGTATGTTGAGTTATAACAACTACACTTTGGACCAGCTGAGTATTTAGCCTCTAATACTGAACCACAAACATTCACACTACTGTATGCGACAGCACCTGGTTCTGGAACACAGTAATCTTCAAGTGTGGTTGTGATTTGTGTACTTGTCACAGTAGCGAATACTGGACTGCCCACTAAAAGCATAGAAATTAAGATTATTTTTTTCATCGTAGCTTCTTTCCCTCCCATATGGTTTTATGTTTACCTTACCCAAGGTGGATACAACCATAAAGTATCCATTACATAATTTTATGCATACGGAAATAAAACCTTTGATATAAAAGGAAAGTTCTCGTAGCTTAAAATCTCCAGTTCTAATACTATATTAAAAACAAACAAAAGGCAACAAAAAAAATTAAAAAATTAAATGGTGGGTGTAAGTGGGCTCGAACCACCGACCTCTACGATGTCAACGTAACGCTCTAGCCAACTGAGCTATACACCCAAAGATGGAATTACTTTAGCAAAAATTTACAGTTTTGCAAGATATATTTGAATAAAAAAAAGGGACAGGATAACCTGCCCCAATTTTTTAACTAAATACAAATTATGCTTCTTCTTTGTGTTCAACACCTTCGCCAACAGCAAAACGAACATATTTTGTAATCTTTGCATCACCACCAATAGAAGCAACAACATCTTTTATCTTCTTTGATGGTTCCATAAAGAATGCTTGTTCATTAAGAACAACTTCTTCGTAATATTTATTGATTCTACCGTTAATCATTTTTTCAACGATTTCAGCAGGTTTACCTGATTGTAAAGCTGTTTCACGGAAAATTGCCTTTTCACGTTCAAGTGCAGCAGGATCAACATCAGCAATGTTTAAGAAAAGTGGAGATGATGCAGCAATGTGCATTGCGATTGTATCACCAACTTCCATAATTTTTGCCTTATCAGCAGTTGATTCGATTGCAACCAAAACAGCAATTAAACCTTCTCCTTCTGCAACTTTGTTGTGAACATAAGAAATAACTGCACCGTTATTTACTTCAACAAAATCACCACGACGGATGTTAAGGTTTTCACCAATTGTTGCGATTTGGTTTGCAAGTTCATCTTTTGCATTTACGCCATCAATTGTTGATTCCATAATTTTTGCAACATCACCGTTTGCATCGTATGCAACATCAGCAACCTTTTTAACAAAAGTTTGGAATTTTTCGTTTCTTGCAACAAAGTCAGTTTCAGAATTTACTTCTACAACAACACCTTTATTGCCTTCAACTTTAACAGCAACAACACCAGCAGATGCTTCTCTATCACCTTTTTTAGCAGCCTTTGAAAGACCCTTTTTTCTTAAAAGATCAATAGCGTTTTCAATATTACCGTCTGCTTCTACAAGGGCCTTTTTACAGTCCATCATACCAGCACCGGTTCTTTCACGTAATTCTTTTACTAAACTAGCTGTTACTTCTGCCATTTGTTATTCCCCCTTTTTTGTTTCTACTTTTGGATTTAATGCTGCACCAAGATCTGCACCTGATTTTTTGAGTTGTTCTTCAAGACCATCAAGTATAGCTTTTACAGCCAAATCTGTGTAAAGTTTAATTGCTTTGATTGCATCATCGTTTCCTGGAATTGCAAAATCAACATTTGATGGATCAGCATTTGTATCACAAATTGCAACAACTGGAATACCAAGTTTGTTTGCTTCTGTAATTGCCAATGATTCCTTTGTTGCATCGATGATGAAAATAATATCAGGAGCACCGTTCATATCAAGAACGCCACCAAGAACTGCATTTAACTTTCTGTATTCAAGTTCCATTTTTGAAACTTCTTTTTTAGTTAAACCAAGTTTATCAGCGTTTGCAATATCAGCTTCTAATTTTTTAAGTTTTTTAATTGAGTTTACAACAGTTTTCCAGTTTGTAAGCATACCACCCAACCAACGTGTGTTGATATATGATTGGCCACAAACTTCTGCTGCTTCACGAACTATATCTTGAGCTTGTCTTTTTGTACCAACAAACAAAACTTTTCCGCCTTGTGAAACAGTGTTTCTTAAAGCCATAAGTCCAGCATGAAGCATTGGAACTGTTTTTTGAAGATCGATAATATGAATCTTATCTTTTACACCAAAAATGTATGGTGCCATTTTAGGGTTCCATCTTCTTGTGTGGTGACCAAAGTGACAACCAGCTTCGATGAGTTCTTTCATAGTAAATTTTGGAAATGCCATTTTTATATCCTTTCGTTTTTATTAGTTATTTCCTCTACTGGACCACCGGAAATCCGGACTAAAAGGCTCTATTGAAAGTCAAGAGAAAACCAATTCCAGTATGTGTATTCATCTTTACCACCGGCAAAGATTGTTGGCATTGTATAGCTTTTATGATTAAGAGTCAAGTAAATTCTTGGATTTACCATATATTTTTAGAAAGT
The DNA here is from genome assembly GCA_024692925.1 of bacterium. Classification (GTDB taxonomy): domain Bacteria; phylum Pseudomonadota; class Alphaproteobacteria; order Rs-D84; family CACZYB01; genus CACZYB01. The sequence goes on along the minus strand of JAILLX010000048.1, from coordinate 2,774 downwards.
ATAATCCGTATACTTAAATTCACGACGAGCTTGCTTTGCTGCCTCAAGAATATCAAATGCATTTTGTTTTGGATTTGAAAGGGTAAGTGTACCGAATCCAGCCTCTAGATTAGTGCTATAGGCATCATTGGTATCAAGAACCCATTTGTTTGGTTCTTCGTTTGGTTCCCCATACTTTGAAAGAACAAAATACCAAAATGCACGGCGACGCTCTTCCCTTTGATATTGGAAATTTTCCGAATCACCGTATTTTATATTCAAATCATTTTTATAATCTACTTTCCAAACCTTGTGTTCAGTTATTGGACTGGTAAAGTAAACGGTAATTTCTTCCTTTGTATCGTGTTTTTTATAATTAACCTTTGAGATATATTCCATCTTATCTTTCTTTGCAAACCCCTTGATACAAGCCTTTAGATTTTCGGGAATAAAAATATTTCTTTTACGGCAAAGTGCATCGTAATTGTATCTAAAATATTTTGGAATATCATATTCAACATTAACAAGTTTATATTTATGTTCTTTTAAAACATCTTTTACCTGAGAATAATCTTGTCCAATCATAACTCCGGCAACATCAAAATATTTAACCCTGTCGTTTAATTCAGAAGTGATTACTTCAGTGGTACCCTCTTCCACATAATCTTCGTATTCTTCTTCCTCCCCATCTTCGCCAATAGTATCTTCTTCTACATCCATTTCTTCCTCTTCTTCCACTTCATCAGCAGAATAAGCGTATGGTGTAAATGCAAATGCAAAACAAAATAGTAATGGAAAAATACGAAATTTCAAACTCTCTCTCCTCTCAATAAAGAATAATATAATATAATTTTTTTTAATGCAACAGGTTATTTATTTTCTATGATTTTTGAAATTTCATCATTATCAATAAGTGCTTGTAATCTTTTGAAAAGGATGTCTGATATAAAATTATCTTCATCAAATTTTGTTTTAAAAAGGTTTGATTTTTTATTTATAACAAAGAAATAGTATATTGGAAAATCTTTGTATTCTATGACTTTAAGATTGTTAATTTTATCGCTTTTTACATTTTTATCCATATAATTATCGACCAAAGTTTTTGATGCAAGCAAAGCTTTTGAATGTAAAAAAACTTCCTCCATCGCAGTTTCAACAGTTTTATATTCTTCAAATAATTTCTGTTTAAAATATGGAACCTTTAACCCCTTTATAAAAATAGGTGAAATTGAAATATTTTTTAAATCAGTTTCTGGATTATCAGTAAAAATTGCATTTTTCTTTAAATCTTTTTTATTTACAACTAAAACTAAATTATCCTTATAAACAGGAACAGAAACATAATCCAAATATTTCGTAGCATCTTCGGAAAAAGTAGCCCCAATCATAATTTCTGATGATGATGGGGAATATATTATAGTATTTTCCAATGCTGAAAAATAATCATTATAGTTTATATAATTTGGGGTTATATTTGTATCCTTAGTTATTTCCTTTATTATATTATGAAATCCACCAACCACATTTTTTGAATAATATTTTGAAGAATCAAAATCTCCACTTAACAATTTTGCATTTGGAATCACCGTATAATTAACAACAATTTCTGATGCTGAAATTGCAAAAGGATTAAGAAAAAAATTTATAACAAAAAACAGAACCCCTCTTTTAATCATACTAACCGTCCTCGTGGTAAAGAAGTACTGTTATGCAAATAAGTACCGCTATAACGGGAACACTAATTGATGAAATAAATAATGGAAGTTTTCCCGATGCACCCATTGCACGAATAATTTGATCCAAAAAGAATATTAAAAATCCGGTTAATACTCCTCCAGAAAGTTTGAATACCAAATTAGATTGATTTCTTTTTGGTGAAATTGAAAAAATTGTTGAAATGAAAAGCATAGCACAAAGTGTTATTGGCATAAACAAAAGTGTATAAAAATACGACCTATGTTTACGAGCAGAGAATCCTGCTTCCTCAAAAAATGAAATAAATCCAGGAAGTTCCCAAAATGAAAATGTTTCCGGAGCAGAAGAATTTTCCTCTATTTTATCAATAGTCAAACTTGTTGGATAATCATAACTTTCAAATGTTTCAGTGACAAGTTTTGGATTTATAATTTTTACATTATTTAATGCAATATTTTTATTATTTATTGTAGCAGATTTTGCCTCTATTCTTTTTAAAAAATTATTTTTTAAATCGGTGACATAAATAACTAAATTTTTACCAAATAATGATTTACCTTCTTTTTTAATATATCCAGCATTTATGAATGATTGTGTAAAATCAGATTTTTCCTTTAACCATAATCCATGTTGTGAAAATAAAAGTGGATTTGAATGACTTACTTCATACTTATAACTAAGTTTTTGCATATGTTGTTGTAATGCAGAATTGATTGGACTTAACACCATCATATTAAGAAAACCAAGGGATATACAAACAACAAGTATTGGTGCAATAAATTGCCAAACCGAAAGTCCAATAGAACGAATCACGGTAAGTTCAGATGTTCTTGATAATCTCCAAAAAGTAAGTATTCCCGCAAGTAATATCGTAAGTGGCAATATTGTATTAAGTGCATAAAAAACATCAAGCACAGCATATTGTGCGGTCACCTAAAACGGAACATTTATTGCCTTACTTGCAAAATTTTTTGTATTACGAATTATTGAAAAAAGGCAAATTATTCCCGAAATACAAAAAAATACCAATCCAAATGCCTTTAAGAAATGGAATGCTAAAAATTTATAAAGTATATTATATTTTTTTATTAACATACTTC
>JAILLX010000068.1 GCA_024692925.1 bacterium | reverse complement strand
TTAAATATTAAATCACCGATAATTTCTTCTATTGGCTTAAATGGAACTGATGTTATTTTTCCATTTGGTTTTACAAGTTCTTCACTGTTTCCTATCTCAAGTTTTATATATTTATCGCCAATAATTCCATATGTCGAAATTTTTGCAATAGTATTTTCAGGAAATTTATACCTTGAATCAATTGACATCATAACATCAACTGAAAAATCATCAGGATTAAGTTTTGTTTCAATAACAGAACCGACCTTTACACCATTAACAGAAACATCTGAACCACGGGTAAGACCAAATGGAAAAATAAAATCAGTTCCATTTAAGCCAATAGAAGAAATTATCGGTGATTTAATATTTAAGGAAAATCCAAAGGATTAAGTTTATGAAAAAATTTGTTTGTTTAGTTGCCGTTTTTTTATTTGCATCCAATATTGCAAATGCATTTACGAACCTTCCTCAGAATAAGGCTTTGATTCGTGCGTTAAATAAGCAAACTGGAAAAACAAAGGATATTGAAATTCCTGTTGGTGATGAACAAATGTTTGAAAATATTTTGATAAAAGTATTTTCTTGTTATACAAGGCCAGAGGATGAAACACCTGAAAATTCTGCTTTTTTAAAAGTAAATGAAACAAATACCTCGTATAAAGAAGAATTAAATTCTGTAAAACATGGTAATGTTATATTTTCTGGTTGGATGTTTTCTTCTTCGCCAAGTCTTGTTGCAATGGAACATCCTAACTATGATATTTGGCTTCTTGAATGTAAAAACGATCCAAATCTTCCAAAAATCGAACTTCCTCAATCTGAAACACAAGAAATGAAAGAGGATACAAATGCTCTTTAAAAGAAAAAAAAAATTAACATTTATTCAAAAAATAAGAAATTTTCTTTTTCCTAAAAAGGGCTTGATTCGTGCATATAAATATTTACTAAAAAGATTATTTCGATTAAAGGGAAATATTCATTCTGTTTCGTTGGGTGCTGCATTCGGTGTATCAATTGCAATAACTCCACTTTTTGGATTACAGTTAATTTTAACAATCATTTTTGATATCATATTTAAGGCAAATATAACGGCAAGTATGCTTTTTACGGTGATTGGTAATCCTTTAACATTTCCGTTTATATGGTTTGCAGATTATAAACTTGGAAATTTAATTCTTTCAAATGAAACGATGGATAGTTCGTCTTTTTCAAAGATTATTGATGAAATAATAATCGCATTTAAAGCATCCAATTGGGAAGTAATTGGTTCTTATGTAGCTTCAATACTTTATCCAATGTTTGTTGGTGGAATTATTATTGCAATTATTATTGGAATAATAACATATAAGTTTGTATTCAAGTCGTTAGTAGAGTACAAAGAAATAAAATCAAGAAAAATATTGAAAGAGGCAAAATGATTATTGGTATTGGAACAGATATAATTCAAATTCCAAGAATTGAAAAAATTCTTGCTTCTCATTCAACATTATTTTTTGATAAATATTTTTCAAAAGAGGAATTTGCTAAATACAAAGATGTTGAATTAAATTCAAAATTACTTGCTTCTAAATATGCAAAATTTTTCTCAGCAAAGGAGGCTTTTGTAAAAGCATTAGGGACAGGATTTCGTTTTGGAATAAATTTAAAAGATATTCAAATTTTATCGAACGATCTTGGTAAGCCATATATAAAACTTAATAATACAACAAAGGAATATGTTGAAAATAATTTTGGGAAAAACTTACATTTTTATCTAAGTCTTTCCGATGATTATCCTACTGCTATTGCCTTTGTCACAATAGAAAAGGAGGATTAAATTGTCAAAACGCAGTAAAAGAGTAAAACACGAATTCACTGATACTATAAAGGCAATAATTTGGGCTGGATGTTTTGCTATAATAATAAGGACATTTATTGTTGAGCCATTTCATATTCCGTCGGATTCTATGATCCCGAATCTTTTTGTTGGAGATCATCTTTTTGTTTCAAAAATATCTTATGGATATTCCCGCCAATCTTTTCCATTTTCGCTTCCATTGGTAAAAAATCGAATTTTTGAAACCAAACCACAGGCTGGGGATGTGATAGTTTTTAAAAAGATAAAAGGTCATGCTGATAATTATATAAAAAGGTTGATTGGTCTTCCTGGTGATAAAATCCAGATGAAAAAAGGAATTTTACATATAAATGGGGAGCCACTTAAACGTGAATTTATTGAAAAATTTTATATAATAAATTTGCCTTATTCATTAAGAAAGTCTGATAGTTTGACAATAAATACAACAAACAATCAAGTGTTAACGGTTATTGATACAAAAAAATTGTATCTTAATGGCCGTCCATTAAAAGATTCGCAATATACAATTGTTTACAAAGAAACTCCTAATTTCCAAGGTGAGGCTATAGAGCTTAATAAATATAAACAAACTTTGCCAAATGGAAAATCGTTTAATATCTTGGAAATAAGTGATGCGGAGCTTGCCGATAATACAAAAGAATATATTGTTCCCGAAGATCACTATTTTATGATGGGTGATAATCGTGATATGTCCGAAGATAGTAGGTTTTTGGATGAAGTAGGTTATATACATAAACGTGATTTAATTGGTCGTGCGGAATTAATATTTTTCTCTCACAATAATTCGGTAAATATTTTCGAATTTTGGAAATACCTAAAACCAATAAGATTTAATAGAATACTAAATAGAATAAAATAACGGAGGTTTATTATGGCAAAAATAGAAATGAATTACGAAGAATTTTGTAAAATACTTGGCTATACCTTCAACCAAATTGCACTTTATAAAAAAGCTCTTACTCATTCCAGTTTAACAAAAAATAAACTTGAAAGCAATGAACGTCTTGAATTTTTAGGGGACAGAGTTTTGGGTCTTTCTGTCGCAAAAATGTTATATGAAACATATCCGGATGAAGATGAAGGTTCTCTTGCAATACGTCATGCAAATCTTGTATCTGCAAAAACTTGTGCTGCGATTGCCGAAGTTTTATATCTTCCTTATTTAATAGAACTTGGCACACAGGAACAAAAACGCCAAGGTTATAAAAACAGAAATATTCTTGCCGATTGTGTAGAAGCGATCCTTGGTGCTGTATTTATGGATAGTGATTTTGATACTGCATATAAGGTTGTTGAAAAATTATGGAAAGACAAGGTTAAATCTTCGAAAACTCCGATAAAGGATTTCAAAACAACACTCCAAGAATATACACAAAAATTAGATGGTTCACATCCTGAATATATTTTGGTTTCCAAAAATGGTCCCGCACACTCGCCAACATTTCTTGTTATGGCAACAGTAAGCGGTATAACATCAAAGGCTTCCGGTCCATCAAGAAAAGAGGCCGAACAGTTTGTTGCTGCCGACCTTGTAAAAAAATTAAATTTGATTAAAGAAGATTAAGATACATTGCTGATTCTATAATATCAGATAATCTTTTAGAAACCAAATCCCCGTGTTTTAGGGCGTGTTTCTGAAGGGTATCTATATATTTGTAAACATCAGCAGTACTGTTCTTTGCAATAACATTATCAAGTTCGTTTCTTGAAGTTTTATTTGCTAAAAGACAAGGATAGCAATCAATAGAATTTCCACAAAAAGATTCGCATTCTTGACAGTTATGTTCCTTTTTAAATTCAGTATCCTTAATAAAAGGGATAACTGAAGTTTTTTTAACTTGTGAATGTATTTTTACAAAAACAGTTTCATTATTACATTTTTTCATTTTATAATTCTCCATATTTTTAAATATCGTAAAAATATACAACGATAAATAATTAAATCAATAAGAATAAACTCAAATTTAAAAAAGATACTAAACAAAAAATTTCAAAATGTCAACAAGTTTAAATATTAAAATTTCTCTTGCGTTTTAATCGTATTTACTGTACTATGAAATCAGATGCGGATGAGTCTATGCGGAGTCTGTATTTAGTGTTAGAGATGACACGGGTTGTGAAAGGCCTTTTATTGAACAAGCGGTGCCAAAATAGCATCGTTGATTGCTATTTTTTTTTGCTCTGAAATAGGGCGAATGGCATTGGATAGAATTCCTCAACTTTATGTGGTTGGGGAGACATAGGGATAAAACAGGAATGTTTTCCAATATTCCGAAAACTATGTAATCATTGCTTGTTCATGATCTTTCAACTCTCCCGACCGAGAGCAAAGAAGTACAACCTTTCACGACAACATCGTTGATGGGCGGGGTTTTTTCGTGGCTTCTCCGCCCTCCCGTAAAACGGGGCGATTAAACGGGGTTGAGGTTTTAAAAGTTTTCCCAATCCGCCTTTTGAAGGAAGTTAAAACAAAAATTTGGTGTAAACACCATTTTATGGACAGAGTTTTATTTCGTGGCTTCTCTGTCCCTCCTTTAAAAAGGGGATAAATAGTCGCAAAACAAAGTGGAGGGAAAAATGAAAAAATACTTCTTAATTGCAATGTTATTAGCGAGTGCACCAGTTTCTGCTGCTGTGACTTCTGAGCAAATAAAAACAGCTCTTAAAAATTACTGTGTACCTGATCCAACTTCAACTACTTGTCAGTCTGTATGGGCAGCGCATTTTTGGAGTGGAAAATCAATTGTTGGAACAACAATAAAAAATGATAAAATCAGTAATAGTGCAGATAGATGTAGATGTGCAGATAACGAAAATATGGTTTATGATCCCGAACAACGTAAATGTGTCGTAAGATGTCCTGCTGGTTATTATGTCGAGGATGTGACTTCATCTGGTTGTCCAGGTGGATCTTATGGTAGAACAATAACATGGGGTAGTGATCCAGAAAATCACTAAGGTAAAAAGGAGAAAAGCATGAAAATAAAAAATTTAGTTTCAACTTCTGCTATGCTTATAGCAGGTCTTTCAACCGATGTATTCGCACAACAAACATCATTTTTAATGTGTACAAGTTGTCCAGTCGGAACTTACTCAACCGGTGGAACTTCAAAATCCTGTACATCTTGTCCTGCCGGTCAGTATCAAAACGAAACTGGAGCATCAAGTTGTAAGGTATGCCTAGCCGGACAGTATTCTTCAACAACAGGAGCCTCAAGTTGCACAAGTTGTCCAGCTGGTACTTACTCATCATCAGCAGCCTCAAAATCATGCGCACTTTGCCCTGCCGGAACATTTTCGTCTGCGGGAGCAACAAGTTGTACTGCATGTCCAAAAGGTCAGTACCAAAACCTTACTGGACAATCAAGTTGTACTGCATGTACCGGCAATACTTATTCTTCAACTGCTGGTGCAACAAGTTGTACCAAAGTTCCTGCAAATACTTCACAATCATGTAAAACAGCTCCATATAGTGGTAATTATTGGGATTACGTATTTGTATGCGAAGTTTTACTAAGTTTTGTTGGAGGAGTTCCTGGTACGGGATCATTGATGGCAACTCAGATTGCTACTCTTGATTTTGCTGGATTTTTGGCTACCGCATCAACTCCATCTGGAGCATGTTATATTGGTAAAGGAGTTTTTTCCCTTCCTCGTGATGGTACTCAGTCAGTCACATATTCAGTAAATTCTACACATACTGGATATACGACAAGTTATGGTTCATGTAATTAAAATAAATCATAAACAATAACAAAATGAAAAAGTCACCCTGAACTTGTTTCAGGGTCTTTTTCAAATCCCGAAATAAATTCGGGATGACAATATCTCTTCGCAATAGCATAAAAAACTCAAACTGAGGGGATTTCTTTTACAAGTTTTACTTCGTTAAAATCGTCAAGGTTGTTATCCCTTATAATCCTTTTTACATCAAGAATATATTTGTCCTTTTCCGTTGAATAATGGACCATAGAACTCATCAACCAACGACCGAATAATGGTTTGCCCTGTTCACGAAGTTTGGCACGCATCCTTCTAAAACCAGCATAATACCGTGTCCTGTTAAGGTTGTTTGCATAACTGTCAACTGAATCATAAAGGGTAGGGAATGTTTTTATCCTGTGAATAAGCCCAGACTTTCTTGCACGGGGAAGCATACCTTCACCACCCCATGTCCATTCTGCAAATATAGAATTTCCTTTTATAAGGAACCGAGATTCTCCCCAACCGGTTTCTTGTATCGCCTGTCCCAAAGCCATAGATACAGAAATTTCATCCAATTTTGCAAGTATATCCTTTATATCTCCGGTTTCGGTTTTATATTCTTGTTTAACAAATGATAAAAACTCCTCATCTTCGTTGGATAATTTAAGTTTTTTTGATAATTTATCCTGTATTTTCAAAAGGTTTTCACGTCTTGCCTTTAATTCTTCATTTTTTTTCAAAATCAAAGGCAAAAGGAATTTTATGAATAAATCCTTTTTTTCTTTTGGAGATTCTATCATATTAAAATCATCAGGAAGTGATTTTATAAAAATTCTTGGCACATCAATTTCCTTATTCCTTATCTTTTCCAAATCATAACCGGAATCAAGGAACAGTTGTTGCATTTTCCTATACGATGTTATATGCGAATTTGTATCATAAACAACCATAGTTCCGGAAATAATCGCAATAACCATAAAAACTGAAATCGCAATATATATAGGGATAAACTCGGATTTAAAAAACTTTCTGGAAACAAAATTCCACCTTAATTTTATATGATGTACGATAAATTTAACAAAATCCCCCCATAAATTACTAGTTTTTATAGGCTTTTTTGTAATTTTTCTTTGTTTTTTTTCAACTTTTCTCATATACAGACAATATGTTATATGTTTTTTATTATTTGTAAAGAACTAAATTTTTTATAAAAGTGAAAAAAAATGATGACTCTTTCAATTTAGGGTGTTATAAATATAAAGCACTGAATATGGGGGCTATTTTGAATAAATTAAGTACATCGAAAGTTCAAAAAATACAAATAATCAAAAAACTTATTCGCAAGGTTTTTGTCGTATTGTTTATTATCTTTTCATTCATACTTATATTTATTGGAAAACCGGACAATGTTATTTTAAGTAGGACAAGTGGTCTTGTCGCTGATGTTATGTCACCATTTGTGACTGCAATTTCCTATCCTATATATTTAGTTGGAACATTTGTTAATGATGTAAAAAATTTTCGTAGTATTGATTCTCAAAACACAGAATTAAAAAAAGAAATTTCTAAACTAAAGGAACAACTTAACTATTTCAAACAAATAGAAATTGAAAATCAACAACTTAGAAAAATAAATAATTTTACAACAAATGGTGTTAATTATCTTCTTTCTACTCGCGTTTTAGGAGCAACAGGTTCAGGGTTTACTAATTCATTTATCGTTGATGCTGGTGCAAAACACGGTGTTAAGAAATACCAAGGTGTTGTTGTTGATGGCTACCTTGTCGGACAGATTAATTCTGTTGGAACTAATTATTCAAGGATGATTCTTATAACCGACGCAAATTCGAAAATTCCTGTACAAATTGAAAGAACAAGAACGCGTGCATTTTTAATCGGAGATAATACTGATTATCCTCAACTTGTTCATTTTGAAAATCAGGAACCAGTTCAAATAGGGGATATTGTAGTGACTTCTGGTATGGGTGGTAATTTGCCATCTGGCTTTCCTGTTGGTATTGTTGGAAGTATAAGTGAGGATGATGGTATCATAATTCAACCATTTGTTCATAAATCCAATATCGATTATGTGAAGGTGATAAAGACAGCTCATACTGATGGTATAAAGAAATTTATTACAGAAGATTCTTCTATAGAGTGAGGTAAAATTGGTTCGAAAAAATAAATATAAATGGATACTTACTCTTTTG
>JAILLX010000059.1 GCA_024692925.1 bacterium | reverse complement strand
TGGAAGACAAGATGGAAATTCGTTTGGTAAGTGTAAAAGAAGATATTGATGGAAAATTCTATGGAATTATGTATAACCCAGATGAAAAGATTGAATTAACACCTGCGGATGTTTCTTCTCTTCAAAGAGTTATACTTATTTCTATGAACTAAAAAACTATTAACTGAGGGGTAGGGATTTAAAACGATAAATCCCTAAGTTAAGATGGCAGAAAATAAAAAAGATATAAATTTTGCAGAATATCAGGCTCATGAACGTGCGGTTGCTATTGGAAAAAAATATTTGAATATTTTTCATCAACTTCATGTGATAAGGGCTGGGATTGAAGCATTGAATAAGGATTTTGTTTCTCTTCCTGATGATGTTCTTAATATTTTACCGGAGCTTTCTGGTGGTTCAAAATTTTATCAACACATTAAGAATTTAAAGGACGGTTCAACACCAATGAATAAAATTGATGCTGATCTTCTTCCTTTTGGAAAGGATGTTTTTGAAAATCAAGAACTTTTCCTTGAATATACTGATTTCAGTAAGCCTACGGTTTTAAAACCAACGGAAAATAATGTATATGAAACCGAAACAAAATCTGAACCAGTTGTTGATGTTTCTTCTTCTGTTAATGAGGATACAAAGGTTTTGTTTGATTTAATTCGAAATTTCAAACCAACTCCACAGGATTTGGATTCCTTTAAATCTAGTGATGTTGTAAAAGATTTTGGTCCTAATTGGAAAATTGAAATAAAGAATTTAATAACGAATGATTCAAGTATTGCTGATAAATATACATTAAGTAAGAATTTTGAAAATTTATGTACATTTGATTCTGCACTTAATGTATGGCAAGAATGTTCTTCTTTGGTAAAAAATCCAAAACAAAAATCAAAAGAAGAAATAAAAGAAAACCTTGAAAAATATAAAAAATATTTGGGAATGTTTGGTAAAGGTGGACAAGATTTGTTTGAAAAAGTTCAATCTTTAATTGCATAGCATAAAGGAGAAAAATGAATTTTTTTAAAAAATTTTTTGCAAAAAAAGAAACTTCTCTCCAAGATGTTTTTAACTCTTTGGATAAGTTTGATAATGACATAAAAACATTAAGAGAATTTTCTGAAACTGCTTTTGATTATTTTGGAAATAACTGGAAATTTAATTTGGAAATGTATATTTCATCCTTGCCACAGGAAGACAAGGAAATATACCGTGAAAAATTTCAAAATGTTATGGAATATGAAAAGGCTCTTTCTATTTGGACCTCGGCATTACAGATTGTAAAGGGGGTTAAACCTGTTTCGGCGGAACTTTTAAAATCTATGCCAGAATACAAAACTTACCTTGCAAAATTTGGTATTGAAGGTGAACGACTTTTCGAAAAACTTAATTCTATGTTCGATGTTTTAGGCGATGATAAAACTTCAAAACAAATTGAAAATACAACAAATTCTTTAACTGATGATGTAAAAGAAACAGATACTGAAGATATAGTTTCTGAAGAAATTATTGAGGAAGATACTGAAAATAAAAACTCCCCTGCCCCAAAAAAAGATGATGAAGAAGAAAATGAAGAAGAAGATGATGATGATGATAATGATGAGGAAGAGGAAGATAATGTTTCATCCATATTGCCTGATAAACAAGAATATAGAGCCCAATTAAAAGAACGTATTTTGCAAAAAGTCCGTGATATTGAGTTAAGGAAAAAAGCAATTCAAGAAGGCAATTTTAATGAAGAAAATACCTCAATATCAGATAAAAAAGAAGTAAATACTGAAAAAAAATCAAATAAAAAGATTAAAAACAATAGTAATTACACAGAAAATAACGATTGGATACTTGAAAACTTTAAGAAAATAGATGAATTTTTATCTCAATCAAGACAAATTATGTCTGCTATTTCTATTTATAAAAAAGCTCAAAGTGTGGAAGAATACAAAAATTATGGTTTTATCCTTGATACAATAGATTATCTTATTGAAAAAGGAGAACAAATTCTATCTTCAAAATCTGATGAGGAAATAGAGAAGGTTTTTGGTAGTCGCGATGCATTAAGAGAAAAGATAGACTATTATAAAAATGAAAAAAATAACGAGGTAATAATCCCAGAAGAAGACAAAAATTCTTCAAATTAAATATGTGTGAATTTTTTTATAGCATTTATAAAAAACATTTATTAAAATAGTAAGGTAAGATAGGAAGAAAAATGAAGTTTGATAAAATAATATTCTCTATTATCTGTATG
>JAILLX010000047.1 GCA_024692925.1 bacterium | reverse complement strand
TAAAAGTACAAAGGGTTTAAAATGACAGAAGATACAAAAAATATAAAATATTGTTCATTTTGTGGTAAATCACAGCATGAAGTAAAAAAACTTATTGCTGGTCCAAATGTTTTTATTTGTGACTCTTGTATCAACCTTTGTATGAACATTATTAAAGAAGAAAAACAAAAAGAAATTAGTGAAAGTACTTCTTCGAATCCAACTCCACAGGAAATGTTGGAACATCTTGATGATTATGTTATTGGTCAGCAAAAACCAAAAAAGGTTTTGTCTGTGGCTGTTTATAATCATTATAAACGACTTTATAATTCCGCAATGAAAAATGATGTCGAAATTCAAAAATCAAACATACTTTTAATAGGTCCAACCGGAAGTGGTAAAACTTTGCTTGCAAGTACTTTGGCAAAGGTTTTGGATGTGCCATTTACTATTGCTGATGCGACAACTTTGACCGAGGCAGGATATGTTGGTGAAGATGTGGAAAATATTTTGGTACGTCTTCTTCAGGCGACAAATTATGATATTGAAAAAGCACAAAAGGGTATTGTCTATATTGATGAAATTGATAAAATTTCAAGAAAATCTGATAATCCATCGCTTACCCGTGATGTAAGTGGTGAAGGTGTGCAACAGGCACTTCTCAAACTTATTGAAGGTGCAGTTATTTCAGTTCCACCACAGGGTGGAAGAAAACATCCTCAACAAGAATTTATTCAATTTGATACATCAAATGTTTTGTTTATTTGTGGTGGTGCATTTGAAGGTATTGATAAAATTATTGAACGCAGAACTGAAAAAACATCAATGGGTTTTGGTGCAAGTATTGCTTCGAAAAAAGAAAGAAATATGTCTGAACTTCTTTCAAAAATTGAGCCTGAAGATATTATTAAATTTGGTATTATTCCTGAAATGATGGGCCGTATGCCAATTATTGTGACACTTGATGAACTTAGTCGTGAAGCATTATGTTCTATTTTAACTGAACCAAAAAATGCCCTTGTAAAGCAATATAAGGCCTTGTTTGCGATGGAAAATGTTGAACTTGAGTTTACTGATGACAGTTTGGAGGCTATTGCTGATAAAGCAATAAAAAGAAAGACCGGTGCTCGTGGTCTTCGCTCTATAATCGAAGATTTACTTCTTGATACAATGTTCGATCTTCCAAATAACAAAAATATTCGAAAAGTTGTTATTAATAAAGAAGTTGTTGAAAAAGATAAAAATCCTATTATAATCTATCAAGATGAAAATGCGGATAAGAAAGTTGTATAACGAAAGTTTGAATTTTTAAAACCTACATTTTTATGTAGGTATTTTTTTGAAACAAAGGAAAGGTGTGTAATGGCAAACAAAAATATTATTGCAATAGATGGACCTGCAGGTGCTGGAAAGGGAACTTTAACAAAAAGACTTTGTGAGCATTATTGCTTTGCCGGTCTTGATACGGGAAGTTTGTATCGTGCAATTACTCTTTGTATGATAGAAATGGAACATGATATGGATAATATTAACCTTGAATTTGCAATTGAACTTACACGAAAACTTTCTGATACACACAAAATTTTGGAGTATGCAAAAAATCCACAAATACGTTCTCAACTTACCAATAAATATGTTGCAAGTGTTGCGAAAATTCCGGAAATTCGTGATATTATGCGTCAATATCAGGTTGATTTTGGACTTAATCCACCGAATCTTGAAGATGGACGAAAGGCAAAGGGTGCAATTATCGAAGGTAGGGATATTGGAACTGTGATTTGTCCGGATGCACCAGTAAAATTCTTTATTACTGCATCGCCTGAAACCCGTGCAAGTAGAAGGCTGAAACAATATATTGATCAGGGTGAAACTGCAAATTATCAGGATGTTTTGGCTTCGATTATTGCAAGGGATGAATCTGATAAAAATAGGGCTACAAGTCCAATGAGACAGGCTGATGATGCTATACTTATTGATACATCATTGAATAATAAGGAAGAAACTTTCCAATTTGCAAAAAAGGTAATTGATGAAAAACTTAAAATTGTTTTAGAGTAAATTTTTGGTGAAAAAACAAAAAGATAAATAGCTTTTTGCTTGACTTTACCTAAGAATCAG
>JAILLX010000078.1 GCA_024692925.1 bacterium | reverse complement strand
GATGATAAAATCTTTTTTATTTTTTGTTTAAGCTTTTTTCTGTTCATACTGTCACCTATATATATTTAAAGAAATTAGAAATGTAGTTTAAAACTTCGGATACAGGAAGTCTGATTTGACTCATGGTATCACGGTCACGAATTGTGACTGTTTCAGGTTCTTTTTCCAAAGTTTCAAAATCAACTGTTATGCAAAGAGGAGTACCGATTTCATCGTGTTTACGGTATGCTTTTCCAACATTACCAGATGTTTCTAAAACAACCTTTCCAATACCAAGCATTTTGATTTTTTGTTGTATATCCTTTGCTTTTTCCATAAGTTGTTCATTATTTTTAGCAAGAGGCAAAACAGCAACTTTTACCGGTGCAAGGTGTGGTTTTAATTTCAAAAGAATTCTTGTATCACCATTTTCAAGTTTTTCTTCGGTATATGCTTCGTTTAAAATGGCAAGCATACCCCTGTCAACACCAGCAGATGGTTCAATTACATAAGGAACATAAGTTTCCTTTGTAAATGGATCAGTGTATGAAAGTTTTGCAGAAGAATCTTTGTTTTCTAAAACTTTTGCCTTTACTCCTAAACCTTCGGCATCCTTTGTATGGGAACCAAGGTCGAAGTCAGTTCTGTTGGCAATACCTTCAAGTTCTTCTAAGCCATGAGGGAATTGATAAACAATATCAGTGCAAGCCTTTGCATAGTGTGCCAAATCAGATTTATCATGAACTTCGAATTTAAGATTTTCTTCGGATAAGCCTTGTTTTAACCACCATTTACGACGTTCAGCAATCCAATATTCGTGCCATTTTTCATCTTCACCAGGTTTTACAAAAAATTCAACTTCCATTTGTTCAAATTCACGAACACGGAAAATAAAGTTTCCAGGTGTGATTTCATTTCTGAAAGATTTTCCAATTTGTGCGATACCAAAAGGAACCTTTTTTGCAGTAGAATCAAGTACATTTTTGAAATTAACAAAAATTCCCTGTGCAGTTTCTGGTCTTAAATATCCATAGGAGTTTTCATCAACAACTGGACCAATATTTACCTTCATCATAAGGTTAAAATCCCTTGGTTCAGTTAGGTCGGTTGAACCGCAAAAATCACAAACACCAGCCTGTTTTAATTTATCGGCACGCATTCTTTGTTTACAATTTTTACAATCAACAAGTGGATCAGTAAAAGTTGTTTCATGGCCGGAATGTTTGAAAACAAGTTTGTTTGAAAGTACGGCACTGTCTAAACCTTCGATATCATCTCTGTCGAAAACAAATGCCTTCCACCATGCCCTTTTTAAATTATTTTTAAGTTCAACACCCAAAGGACCATAGTCATAAGTTCCCTTTAATCCACCATATATTTCACCACTTGGGAATACAAAACCACGACGTTTGCAAAGAGAAACTAAGTCATTCATATTTTTTGCAACCATAATATAACTCCATTATTAATTTGACTACTGTAAAATACATCATAAAGATTGAAGTTTCAAGGGTTATTTTACTAAAATAAAAAATAGATAAAATTATCTAAACAAACCTTTACAAATTAAAGTTTTTAGCATATCATAATATATATTAACAAAAGGATTATGAATGAAGACAAAAGCTGATTTAGTAGAGGCCGTTAGAAAGTACATTCCAGATTTGAAAAATTCTGAAAAAGCCCGACTTGAACTTGCATACACATTTGCTCAGGAAAAACATGCTGGACAGAAGCGGGCAAGTGGAGAGGATTATTTTACACATCCATTACAGGTGGCATTTATTGCTGCGGAAGAATATGAATTGGATGTTGATTCGATTATTGCAGCACTTCTTCACGATGTGGTGGAGGATACTGAAACATCAGTAAAAACTATTCAAAGTTTGTTTGGTGATAGTGTTGCAGAATTGGTGACTGGGCTTACAAAACTTCGTTCTATTAAAATTACATCAAAAAAAATCCTTAAAGCTGAAAATTATAGAAATTTTGTTATTTCAGTGTCCAAAGATATTCGTGTCTTAATTATAAAACTTATTGATAGATACCATAATATTTCAACTTTGCAATATCATCCAACACAGGAAAAACGAAGTAGAATTGCGCTTGAAACTTTGACTATTTATGTGCCTCTTGCTGAACGTATGGGTATGGAAAAAATTAAAAGTTTTATGGAAAATGTTTGTTTTAAGGAACTTTATCCTCAGGAATATCATTTCATTCAAGATAAATTGGATGAACTTAGAAAATCGGGTACAAATTTGATTGAACCGATTGTTGATGAACTTAGTGATTTAACAACAAAACATAAAATCAGAGCTCAGATTTATGGAAGGGAAAAGACACCATATTCTATTTGGAAAAAAATGACGAATAGAAATATAACTTTTGATGAAATATTTGATATTATTGCATTTCGTTTTATTGTTGAAACGATTGAGGATTGTTATAAAATTTCAGGAATGATTCATTCAACTTATCAAATGATACC
>JAILLX010000069.1 GCA_024692925.1 bacterium | reverse complement strand
CCACCTAAAGGAGATAGAGTGGAAATCAAATAATAGGTTTTTGTAATTCCACTTGAAAAATTTTACTATTGGTTGTATATTTTTCTTACTTAAAATAAAAAAGGAGTATTTTTTATGAGACGTGTTGTTATTACTGGTATGGTAATTGTAAGTCCTTTTGGTCGTGGTTTGAAATATAACTGGGAAGAAGGTCTTTTGAAATCAAAATCTTGTATAAAGAAGATTTCTTTGTTTGATACAGAAAAGTATTCTACTAAGATTGCTGGTGAAGTTCCATTTGGTGATGGAGAAGGTCAATTTAATCCAGAATCTGTTATCCCATTCAAAGATATAAAAAAGATGGATAAATTTATTCAATTTGCAATGGCTGCTGCGACTGATGCTATTGAAGATGCTGGTTGGAAGCCGGAATCGGATGAAGATAAATGCAGAACTGGTGTTATGATTGGTTCTGGTATTGGTGGACTTGGTACAATTTATGAAACTGCAAAATCGATGATTGAAAAGGATACTGCAAAGGTTTCACCTTTCTTTATTCCTGCATGTCTTATAAATTTGGCTTCTGGTCATGTTTCAATAAAGTATGGGTTTAAAGGTCCAAATCATGCTGTTGTGACTGCTTGTGCTACTGGAACACATGCAATTGGCGATGCTACTGGCATTATTGCAAGGGGTGAAGCTGATGTTATGATTGCAGGTGGTGCAGAGGCTGCAGTTAACCCTATGGGAGTTGCAGGATTTAGTGCAACTAAGGCTCTTTCTCAACGAAATGATGAACCGGAAAAGGCAAGTCGTCCTTGGGATAAAGATAGGGATGGTTTTGTTATGAGTGAAGGTTCTGGTATTGTTGTATTGGAAGAATATGAACATGCTAAGGCACGTGGTGCTCATATTTATGCTGAAGTTATTGGTTATGGTATGAGTGGTGATGCTTATCATATGACTGCACCTGCAAGTGATGGAAATGGTGCAAAGCGTGCAATGTTGGCTGCGTTGAAGTCTGCAAACATTAAACCAGAAGATGTTGATTATATCAATGCTCATGGAACATCGACTATGGGCGATATGTTAGAATTTAATGCGGTAAAAGAAGTTTTTGCTCCTGCTTTGGATAAAATTTGTATGTCATCAACAAAGTCTGCTACTGGACATTTGTTGGGTGCTGCGGGTGCGGTGGAAGCAATTTTCTGTACACTTGCAATTCGTGATCAAATTGTTCCTCCTACACTTAATTTGGATAATCCAGAGGAAGGAACAGAATGTATTGATTTGGTTCCATTTACACCAAAGAAGAGAGATGTTAACATAGTTCTTTCTAACTCATTTGGTTTTGGTGGAACAAATGCTTGTATCATTTTAAAGAAAATATAAGCGGTTAATCTTAACAAAAATTATCCGCTTCGTTTGAGGCGGATTTTTTTTATAAAACTTGATTTTGTTTTAGTGTTATTTTAAAATAATATTCATTGGAAAGGTAGGTCATTATGGAAATAAAATTATTTAATACATTATCAAAAAGTGTTGAAGTTTTTAAACCCTTGGTTGAAGGAAAGGTTTCAATGTATACATGTGGACCTACGGTTTATCATTTTGCACATATTGGAAATTTAAGGACTTATGTATCTCAAGATATTATGAAACGTATGTTTATTGCAAATGGTTATGATGTAAAACATATTATGAATATTACTGATGTTGGACATTTGACTTCGGATGGTGATACTGGTGAAGACAAGATGGAAAAAGGAAGTAGACGAGAGGGAAAATCTGTTTGGGAGATTGCAAAATATTATACCGATATTTTTATGAGCGATATTCAAAAACTTAATATTTTACCGGCGACAAAGTATACTCCTGCAACACAATATATTCAGGAACAAATTGACCTTGTAAAAAAATTGGAAGATTTGGGTTATACTTATGAAATTGAAGGTGATGGTATTTATTATGATACATCAAAGTTTGCAGATTATTGGAAACTTGGCGGACAAAAACTTGATGATTTAAAAGCTGGTGCAAGAATCGAATTTAGTGATGGAAAAAAGAATCCAAGTGATTTTGCATTATGGAAATTTTCGCCAAAGGATGTAAAAAGACAAATGGAATGGGACAGTCCTTGGGGTGTGGGATTTCCGGGGTGGCATATTGAATGCTCTGCGATGAGTTTGAAAGAAATCGGTGATCGTATGGATATACACTCTGGTGGTGTTGATCATATAAAGGTTCATCATACAAACGAGATTGCACAGGTTGAACCTGTTGTTGGTCATAGGTGGGTAAACTATTGGGTACATATGGAATTTTTGAATGATTTAAGTGGAAAAATGAGTAAGTCAAAGGGCGATTTTTTAACTTTATCATTACTTGAATCAAAGGGATATTCTGCGATTGTCTATAGATATTTCTTGCTTCTTGCAAGTTATCGAAAACAACTTAATTTTTCATACGAACTTTTGGATGGTGCAAAAAATAGTTATGAAAATTTGGTTAAAAGGGTTGCAAGTATTTCAAAAGATGCAGATGCTGATTTTGATAAATCTGTTGTTGAAAAATGGAAAAATCGAATCCTTGAAACACTTAATAACGATTTGAATACTGCGGGTGTAATTGTTATTTTACAGGAACTTTTGAAATCAGATGAAAGTGCATCTACAAAAATTGAACTTGTGAAGTTTTTTGATGAAATTTTAGGTTTGAAACTTTTGCAAAATGCAAAGGTTTTATCTGATAATTCCAATAATGTTATTCCTGAAAATATTGTGGAAATGGCAAAACAAAGAGCGGAAGCAAAAAAAGTTAAAAATTATGCTTTGGCTGATGAACTTCGCAATAAAATTTCTGATGCTGGTTGGATTGTGGAAGATACTGCAACTGGATTTAATATAAAGGTAAAGTAATTTACTTTAGTAAATTTCTTCGCAAGTATGGCATTGTCTTATTTTTTTCTTGATAAATGCGTTTATCAAAAAAGTAGGCGAGTATTTTTAAAGCCTCGGCTATTTTTTCAAAAGAAAGTTCACTAATAGTTGGCTTTTTTTGCCAAATTTCAGGCATTGGAAGAAGTTTTGATTTATATGGAAGTCCTGCTTCTTCACATATTGCATAACCAGTTTTAGGAGATATAAAAATCAAATTTTTGGTACTTCCGGTTGCATTGCATTTATCAAGACTTAATGCAAAACCAATTTGTGCAAGAAGTTCCTTTTCCCAAAGCATATAATTATACAAAAGGACATTTTCATTTTCTTCTTTTTCTATGTTATGAATCATAAAAAGAGTTATATCATATAGTTTTTTATTTGGATGATTTTCTGCCATACAATCATATAATAAATTACAGCAACAACTTAATATAGTTAATTTTTTTTCTGTTTCAAAAAGTGTTGCCCCATATATTTTTATTGGGTCAAAAGAAAAAAATCCAAGTTGTTCTTCAAGTCTTGACTTCCATACAATTTGAAATTCGTTTCCTATTTGAAGGTATGGTTTTTGTTTTCTTGATAATCCGCCTTTTATTAACCCTTTTGAAAGACCGTGATTTTCGGTAATAAAAGTTGCAAGTTGGTCAGTTTCACCAAATTTTGATATTGCAATTAAAATTCCTTTGTCTGTCCACTGCATAATTAAAATTATCCTTTGATTTTTCTTTTTTTATATTATAAACTCTTTTACAGATTAAATAAAGGAGAATTATTTTTATTTTGATTGGTGTCGAAATACAAAATATTTTGTAAAGGGTAGTATTATGTCAGAAAATCAACAAGAAAGAAAAGATGTTGTCAAAGTTCAACAATTATCAGAGGCAATAAGTGAGAGATATTTGGCTTATGCAATGTCAACCATTGTGTCGCGTTCTCTTCCTGATGTAAGGGATGGTTTAAAACCAGTTCACAGAAGAATACTTTATGGTATGCGTCAACTTAAACTTGATCCAAAAAGTGGATATAAAAAATGTGCAAGAGTTGTTGGTGATGTTATGGGTAAATATCATCCTCATGGTGATGCATCCATTTATGATGCTATGGTTCGTTTAGCACAAAGCTTTTCTGTTCGTTATCCTTTGGTTATGGGACAGGGAAATTTTGGAAACATCGATGGTGATAGTGCTGCTGCTATGCGTTATACAGAAGCAAAACTTTCTGATGCAGCATTGGCAATTATGGATGGTCTTGATGAAGATAGTGTCGATTTTATGGATACTTATTCCGGAGAAGAAAAAGAGCCTGTTGTTATGCCTGCGATTTTCCCAAATTTGCTTTTGAATGGTGCAAATGGTATTGCAGTTGGTATGGCAACAAATATTCCTCCGCATAATGTGTTGGAAGTTTGTGATGCAATTGTTGCTCTTATTAAAAAGCCTGATATGACAACTGCTGATTTGGTTGAATATATTAAGGCTCCGGATTTTCCAACTGGTGGTATTATAAATCAGGATAAACAAACAACTATTGAAGCCTATGAAACTGGACGTGGAACATTTAAGGTTAGGGCAAAGTGGGAACGTGAAGATTTATCTTATGGAAATTATCAAATTGTTATAAGTGAGATTCCATATCAGGTTATTAAATCAAAACTTATTGAAAGAATTGCTGATTTGATGGAGCAAGGAAAACTTCCAACTATTGGTGATATTCGTGATGAATCAACCGAAGATATAAGAATCGTTATTGAACCAAAGTCAAGGACTATTGATCCAAAGATTATTATGGCACAACTTTTTTCACTTACTGAACTTGAAAGTAAGTTTGCCCTTAATATGAATGTACTTGATAAAAATTGTGTTCCAAAAGTTATGAGTTTGAAAGAAGTACTTTCTGCTTATATAGAGCATCAAATAGAAGTTCTTACTAGAAGGACTGATTTTAGGCTTAGAAATATTGCACATAGACTTGAAATATTAGAGGGATATTTAACTGCGTACCTTAACCTTGACAGAGTTATTCATATTATTCGTGAATATGATGATGCGAAAGAAAAGTTGATGGAAGAATTTAAACTTTCAGAATTGCAAGCTGATTCAATCTTGAATATGAAACTTCGTTCTTTACGAAAACTTGAAGAAATGGAAATTCGTGGTGAAGCAGATAATTTAAGGAAAGAGCAAGCTGATTTGCAACTTTTGAATAGTGATAATGATCATAAACTTAAAAAGGTTGCTGAGCAGGTTAAAAATATGCGTGCTGTGTTTGCAAAAGATAAAAAATTATCTTCAAGACTTACACAAATTGATGAAGTTGTGGAAAATATTGTTGTCCCAGTCGAATCGTTTATTCCAAAGGAGCCAATTACTGTTATTTTATCAACAAAAGGTTGGATTAAATCAGTTAAAAATCACGTGGACTTAAATTCTGATTTTTCATTTAAGGATGGTGATAGTTTGGATACAGCAATTCATGCATATACAAATGACAAGATATTGTTTGCTATGTCTAATGGACAGTTCTTTACCTTAGATGCAAATAAAATTCCAAGTGGTCGTGGTTATGGTGATCCTGTTCGTCTTATGATTGATTTACCGGTTGATGCTGATTTGGTAAAGATGTTTGTAGCATCAATGGATACGGAAATCCTTGTTGCAACAAAAAATGGCTATGGATTTAAGACAAAGGTTTCTGATTGTATAGCACAGACAAAAACTGGTCGTCAGGTTGTTAATGTTTCTGATGGAGATAAGTTTGTAAAACTTCATCTTATTGCAAAAGATGATGATTGTGTTGCAATTGTTGGTGATAACAGAAAACTTCTTGTTTTTGAAATTTCTGAACTTCCTTCGTTTACAAGGGGGAAGGGTGTTATACTTCAGAAATATAAGGAGCCAAAAACATATTTGGCAGATGTACAAACTTTTGCTAAATCCGAAGGGTTAAAATGGCAAAATGGGGCTAGAAACTTTAAGGTTGATGATGTTTCTATGTGGCTTGGAAAACGTGCAAGTGTTGGACATATGCCACCGGATGGTTTCCCTAAGTCAAACAAATTTAGTAAGGAGTAATTATGAATAATTTAGTTATTTATCTTATAAATTTAGATAGAAGTCCGGAAAGACTTTCTGCTATGCAAGAAAAACTTTCAAAACTTGGACTTAAATTTGTTCGTGTTCCTGCGGTTGATGGGAAAAAAACTGAATTTACTGATAAACAAGTAAATGCAAAAAAATATTCATTGCTTCATGGAAAGTATATTACACCAACCGAGGTGGCTTGTTATATTTCTCATTACAATACAATGGTTGAATTTTTAAAATCGGATAAAAAATTTGCTCTTGTTTTAGAAGATGATATGATTTTTTCGGATAAGTTTTTGGATGTATTGTCTGCTTTGCTTAAAAAATCTGATGATTGGGATTTGGTAAAACTTAATGGTGGACATAGTGGTGGAAATGTTAAATACAGAAATATTTTGCCCAATGTAAATCTTGTTTGGAATTTGTTTCATCAATCAAAAACTGGTGCATATTTGATGAATAGAAAGGCTGCAGAATCTTATGTAAAAAAGATGCTTCCTATGTTTGTGCCAATTGATCATGAATATATAAAGTTTTGGAAATATGGATTAAGGGGCTTTTCTGTATCTCCATTTCCATCTTGGGAAGAGGATGGACCTTCGACTATTGATTACAAAATGGTGAAGAAAAATCGTAAACCATGGTATAAAAAGTTTCCAACTTTTGGATACAAGATTTTTATTGCATTAAGACGTATTGTTTGGGTGTTAACTCAAGTAATAAAAAATGCGTTTACATTTATTAAAAAATAGATTAACATTTTACAAAAATAAAAGGAGTTTTAAAATGGCTAAAAAAGAAAATGAACAAAAAATAGATTTAAGTATTAAGAGTTTTTTACTTCCTAAAATAAGCGCAGAGGGTGTTGTGATTGTTGCTGTGTTTTTTGCAATATCATTTTTCTTGCTTTTACTTTCTAATGTAGTAGGAATGTTTGCAATTGCAATTTCGTTGTTTGCATTTTACTTTTTCCGTGACCCAGAAAGATATACACCTGTTGGTGATGGTTTGGTGATTTCTCCTGCTGATGGAAGATTATTACCAATCAAGGAAACAACTCTTCCAGAAGAACTTAATATGGGGGATGAAAAATATATTAAATTTTCGATATTTATGTCAGTTTTCAATGTGCATGTAAACAGAAATCCTGTTGCTGGTGTTGTGCTTAAAACTCTTTATATTGCTGGAAAATTCTTTAATGCGGATTTGGATAAGGCAAGTAAGGATAACGAACGAAATCTTGTTTTGGTTGAAACAAAGGAAGGCGATAAGGTTTGTTATGTACAGATTGCTGGTTTGATCGCTCGTCGTATTGTTTCAAGGCTTCAAAAGGGTGATGAAGTTGAACAAGGTAAACGTTTTGGACTTATTAAATTTGGTTCTCGTTTGGATATTTATCTTCCAAAGGATAAATATGATATTAAGGTTTTACCTGGTCAAGTTATGGTAAGTGGTGAAACAATACTTGCTGTTCGTAAAAAATAGTTTTGGGGGTAAAAATGAAAAAACTTGTTAAGAAGAATTTGAAAAATAAAATTAAAAGTAAGGTAAATAAAATTATTCCTGATAATAAATTTTTACCTATTACAAAGGTTCTTCCTTCTATGATAACATTGTCATCTATTGTAGCTGGTATGACTGCTATTTTACTTGCATCACGTGGGGATTTTGAAAAGGCAGTTATTGCGATTATTTTGGCTGCTGTGTTTGATGGTTTTGATGGTAGGGTGGCAAGAATGTTTAATGCTTCTTCACAATTTGGTGTTGAACTTGATTCTTTGGCTGATAGCATAAGTTTTGGTGTATCACCTGCCTTTGTTATGTTTTTTTATGCGACACAGAATGTAAAGGGTTTTGGTTGGATTGTGTCGGTGCTTTTTGCAATTGCATGTGTCCTTCGTCTTGCAAGGTTTAATGTTATGACCGGAGATGATGAAGTTCCGGAATATTGGCATTATTTCTTTACTGGTGTGCCTGCACCGGCAGGAGCATTGATGGCTTTGACTCCAATAATGCTTTATATATCTACAGAAGAAAGAATATTCACTTGTCCATATATTTGTTTGGCTTGGATGGTCGTTGTTGCATTATTGATGGTAAGCCGTATTCCGACATTATCGTTGAAAAAAATGAAGGTCGCAAAGAATAGTTTGCCAGTATTTTTACTTTGTTTTGTGTTGTTGCTTGGAATGATGTATACACATTTTTGGGCTACTGCATCATTTATTTGGACATTTTATATTTTAACTGTTCCTTATACATGTATTAAATTTTTGAAAATGAAGAAAAGTTTTGAGGGTTAATTAATGAAACATCAATATACTGGTATAAAAAGAATCTTTTCAGCATTTAAAAATTCATTTGATGGGTTTGTTTATACGTTTAAGGAGGAAGAGGCATTTTGTCAGGATTTGCTTTTGTCATCAATCCTTTTTGTTGTGGTTTATTTTTTACCGGTTTTAAGGGTGGAAAAGGTACTCCTTTGTTCAGGTGTGTTTTTTGTCCTTTTTGCTGAACTTACAAATTCTGCGATTGAAGCATGTATTGATAGAATTTCACCTGAGTGGCACTCGTTGTCAAAGGCGGCAAAGGATATTGGAAGTTTGCTTGTATTGCTTTCCTTTGTTTATTTGATTTTTGTGTGGTTGATGATTTGTTGGAAATTTATCTAAAAAAATACCCCTCGGTTGAGGGAGTTATTTTTTAAGTATTCCTAAATCATAAAGAGGTTTTAAAACTTTTTCTTTGTCCCGTTTTTTGATTGGTTTTATTGGGCAACCTGCGTATACGGTCCATTCCTCAAATGGATAATTTTCTGGAACAAAGCTTAATGCACCAATAGTCACACCTTCGGGTATATGATTATTTGGCATAATTACGGAATTTGCACCAATACCAGTATATTTTTCCATAACAACTTCGCCCATAATTTCACGGACGGTTGGAACTGCGTGTGTGACAAGTTCATTTACATAATCATTGCTGGAAAGCCAAATTTTGACACCAGAGGAAAGCGAAGAAAATCCCTTCATAGTAAATGCAAATTTTCCACCACCTCCGGCAATGGATGTGTATGGTGCAATTTCAACATAATCCCCAATGTTTGCTTCGCATGAAATACGGCAAAAATCAGCAATACGGCAATGGTCGCCGACAGTTAAAAGATGTGGTTTTTTAAGTAAAACATAGTCGCCAAGTTCAAATTCTTTACCATATTTTTTTATTTTTTTTAAAATTTCTTCTTTTTCCATTTTTTTCTTTCGTTTGTGTTAATGAATAAAATTTTACTGTTTTAAGGGAATGTTTTCAAAACAATTATTTGTAATATTTAGAAATAATTCTTGTGTTGTGCTTTTATATAGTAAATAGTATAATCTAAGAAAAAATAAGGATTTGCTATGAGTAATGAAAAATTTATAAATGTTGAAATTCATCCTACTTCGTTTGTTGATGAAAATGCAGAGATTGGTGAAGGTACAAAAATTGGTCCATGGTGTATCATTGGTCCAAATGTAAAAATTGGAAAAAATAATGTGCTTAAATCCAATGTTATTATTGAGGGAAAGACTACTATTGGTGATGAAAATCTTATTCATCAGTTTGTGATTATTGGAAATAAATCTCATGATTTGAAATTTACTGCGGAGCAGGCTACGACTGTGACAATTGGAAATCATTGTGACATTAGGGAATTTACAAATATTCATGCGGGAACTCCAAATGGTCCAAAGGGAACATGGATTGGAAATAATGTTTTTTTAATGTCGCATACTCATATCGGTCATGATTGTGAAGTTAGAGATGGTGCTTTGCTTTCACAGGCGACAACCTTGGGTGGTGAGGTTATAATTCAAGAAAAGGCAATTATTGGTGGATGTTCTGCTATTCATCAATTCTGTACTATTGGAAAATATGCAATTGTTGGTGGTTGTTCAAAAATTACGCAAGATGTTATTCCTTTTTCAATGAGTGATGGTAATCCGCAAAGTTTGGATGGACTTAATCTTGTTGGGCTTAAAAGAAACAAGTTTTCATTGGAAGATATTAGGACAATAAAAGAAGTTTATAAGGCTTTGTTTATTTCTGATGAAGGTTTGTGGAGTGAACGTTTGGCTATGGCAAAGTCGGTTTATTCTGGAAAACCTGTTGCTGATGAAATATTTAATTTTATTGAGCATGATTCAAGACGTATTATTTGTAAGCCAAGAAATAAGAATAATTCTTCGGATGATAGTACAAATTAAATGGAAAAAAATTTTTTAAAAAAATCGCATATTGGTTTGGTTGCAGGGGATAAAAATCTTCCTGTTGTGTTGGTTGAATTTTGTAAGAAAAATAAAATCCCGTTGTCTGTTGTTGGAATAAAGGGAAGTGTTAGTTCTAAACTTTTAAAAATTGTTAATCCTGAAAATTTTAAAGAGATTTTTATATCACAACTATCTACCACAATTGATTTTTTTAAAAAACAAGGTGTTGATACTGTTGTCATAGTTGGTGGTGTGAATACCGCAAAATTTAAGTTTACTTATGATTTATTTTGTATGGCGTTTAGGCTTTTATTTATGAAAAATAAATATGATGGGGTTTTGCGTCTTGTTATTTCAGAGTTTGAAAAATCAGGATTTAAGGTTGTTGGTATCCAAGATGTAATGCCAGAACTTTTGGCAAAGAAAGGTGTTATGACTGATGTTTTGCCATCTGCGATTAATATGTCGGATGTAAAATTTGGTTTACCGGAGGCTGTTAATTTCGCCTTAACCGATAAGGGACAATCAATAATTGTTAAAGATGGAAAGGTTATTGCAACTGAAAAATTTAGTGGTACGGATGAACTTATTTCTCGTGCATCAAAATTACCTAATTCAAAGGGTGCGATTTTGGTAAAGGTTATAAAACCACAGCAAGAGATTAGGGCGGATATTCCCGTGTTGGGTGTCGATACTATAAAATCTTTGGCAAAGGCGAAATTTGATGGTGTTGTTATTCAATCAGGAAAAACAGTTATTGAAAATGCCAGTGAAGTTATTTCAACGGCGAATAAACTTAATATATTCATTTTAGTTGTTTAGTTAAACTTAAAAAAATAAAACCTCCCAGTTGGGAGGTCTTATTTTTTGTTTTCATAAATTTATTTTGCTTGATTAATTGCTTCACGCATTGCAGGAGCTTCGATGAAGCCACGGAAGAACTGATCACCAATGATGAATGCAGGTGTTCCTTGGATACCAAGTTTTGTTGCAAGTTCACGTGTTCTGATGATTTCTTCTTCAATAGCAGGAGCTTCCATGTCTTTCTTTAATTGATCAACATCAAGTCCAGCTTTTTTAGCAGCACCAAATACAATAGCTTTTATTTGTTCGTTAACATCTTTTTCTGAAGCTTTATCATTTTGTTCAGGAATTAAGTTTGTTGAGAACAATTCGTTATGTAATGCATCTGCTTTTCCTTGCATTTGTGCAGCAATAATTGCACGACCAGGAATTTGTGAAGGTGGGAAAATTGGGAATGATTTCAATACAACTTTCACATCTTTTTCATCTTTAAGAACTTCTGTTAAAGCAGCATGTCCACGTTTACAGAAGCCACAGTTGTAATCATAGAATTCATAAATAACAACTTTTCCATCAGGATTTCCGATGATTGGTGCATATTTAGAATCTTCTGCTGTGATGTTTTTCAAAGCATCCTTTGCAGCTTCCATTTGTTTTCTTTTTTCATTTTCTTCTAATCTTTTAACTGTATCTGTTAAAATTTCAGGATTGTCAATCATGGCAATTCTTACAACAGAATAAGCAGTTGTATAGATAGCAAGGAATAAAATTGCAATAGGAGCAACAATTGTTGCAAGTACAGCATTTGATTTCTTACTAAAAGTTTTTGTTGCAATCTTCTTTGTATAAAGAACAAAAGCAATTGTTAGTAATATACCTATTATTAAAGTTAATGTATTCATATTTTCTTTCTCCTTTTCGTTTTTATGAAAACATATTGATGATAAGTCTTGAATCAAAAATTGTAAAGAGTTTTTTCTCTTTTTTCTTGAAAAATTTATTGTATATGATACCTTTAGACAATAAATAAAAGTAAGGTGAATGATGAAAACTCCGAAAGAAAATATCAGAAATTTTTCTATTGTCGCACATATTGATCATGGAAAATCAACTTTGGCGGACAGACTTATTCAAAAGTGTGGTGCCGTTAGTGATAGGGAAATGAAGGACCAAATTCTTGATAATATGGATATTGAACGTGAACGTGGAATTACTATTAAATCCCAAACTTGTCGACTTAATTATAAGGCAAAAGATGGTAAAATGTATCAACTTAATCTTATTGATACACCGGGGCATGTCGATTTTTCGTATGAAGTTTCAAGGTCGCTTTCTGCTTGTGAAGGGGCATTGTTGGTTGTTGATGCTTCACAAGGGGTCGAAGCTCAGACTTTGGCAAATGCTTATAAGGCGATTGATGCAAATTTACAGATAGAAGTCGTTTTGAATAAGGTTGATTTACCTGCGGCTGATGTTGATAGAGTAAAACAGCAAGTTGAGGATGTTATTGGAATCGATGCTTCGCAATCTCTACTTATTTCTGCAAAAACCGGTTTGGGTGTTGATGATGTATTAGAAGCAATAGTGAATAGACTTCCTTCACCAAAGGATATGGATGATAAACCATTAAGGGCTTTGATTGTTGACAGTTGGTATGATGTATATTTGGGCGTTGTTATGCTTATCAGAGTTGTTGATGGTGTTATTCGCAAGGGCGATGAATTTAAAATGATGTCCAATGGTGCAGGATACAAGGCTGAGCAAATTGGCGTATTTACACCAAAAATGCAACAGGTTGATGAACTTTCATCTGGTGAAGTTGGATATGTGATAAGTGGTATTAAACAACTTTCTGATTGTAGGGTTGGTGATACGTTAACTTTGATTAAAACTCCGGCTGATGAACCGCTTCCTGGATTTAAGCCATCGGTTCCAGTTGTGTTTTCATCAATATTTCCTGTTGATGCTTCGGATTATCCATTACTTAAAGATGCAGTTGCAAAACTTGAACTTAATGATGCAAGTTTTGTTTATGAAATTGAAAATTCTCCAGCACTTGGGTTCGGTTTCAGATGTGGATTTTTGGGGCTTCTTCATATGGAAATTATAGAAGAAAGACTTGAGCGAGAATTCAATTTGGATATAATTACTACTGCTCCATCTGTGGCATATAAACTGCATTTAACAAGTGGTGAAGATGTGACTTTGACAACCCCAGCGGATATGCCAGAACCATCAAAAATTCGAAGTATGGAAGAACCATTGGTTCGTGCAACTATTATGACACCGGATGAATATTTGGGTTCTATTATGAAACTTTGTACTGACAGAAGGGGTATTCAAGAAAATCTTACCTATGTTGGAAGTAGGGCTATGGTAGTGTATAAACTTCCACTTAATGAAATAGTGTTTGATTTTTATGATAGACTTAAATCTATCAGTTCAGGGTATGCAAGTTTTGATTATGAACTTTGTGAGTATCAGGAAGCTGAACTTGCAAAAGTTTCAATACTTATAAATGAGGAGCCAGTTGAAGCATTGTCATTTATTGCACATAAAACCGAAGTTGAAAAGCGAGGTAGGGCGATTTGTGAACGACTTAAGACACTTATTCCACGACATATGTTTAAAATTCCGATACAGGCGGCAATTGGTGGAAAAGTTATTGCAAGGGAAACTATTTCTGCATATAGAAAAGATGTGCTTGCAAAATGTTATGGTGGTGATGTTTCCAGAAAACGTAAACTTCTTGATAAACAAAAGAAGGGTAAAAAACGTATGCGTACTTTTGGATCCGTAGAGATTCCGCAGGAAGCATTTATTCAAGCTCTTAAAATTGGTGATGATTAGAGGTTTTTTATGAAAGAAATTTATGATGATGTAAATCGTATGGAAGATGTCGAAGCAATAAATGCTATAAAGTATTACTATTTTGGTAAGGCTTACTTTATTGCAAATTCAAAAAAATCATTAAAGAATAAGAAAAAACTTTTGGATGATATTATATCTGAATTGGATGAGGACGTGCTTCTTCAAAATCCGGCATTAAGTGCAACAAAAAAATCTATTAAAGACATTATATATTGCAAGATTGATGATGTTAATTATTATTTAGATTTAAAAAAATCAAACAAGCACTTGAATTTTTTCTTTTTTAACCTTTTTTCAAGGAGTAAATAGTAAATGAATATGAAAAGTGCAACTGAAATCGTAGATTTTTATCTTTTTGAAATAGAATCTTTGGATAAGATAAAATCAAAAAGCAAACGTTTTGATAAGTTGATTTATCTTACAAATAAATGGGCAAATGAAGAGGGAAGAAAATTTCTTTCAGATACAACGAATCAGTATATAAGTGAGCTTTTGGTTAATTATTTAGAAAAATATAAAACTCTTACTTTTAAGGAAAAAGTTCAAAATTTTGTGAAGAATTTTAAATTTTTAGGTAGATAAATTAAAAAATCCTTGCAAATTCAAAAAGATATTCTATAATTCTATACAGTTTAAAAATAAAAATCGTAAATAGGAGTAGTTCAAAATGGAAAATTTATCTGCAAATCTTCATGTGTTAGTAAGTGCATGTCAAAAAATTTCAAGGTTTATGTTAAGGGATTTCGGAGAGATTGAACAACTCCAGTCTTCAATTAATGGTGCCGAGAATTTTGCGTCTGCATCGAAAACAAAAATCGAGAAAATTTTAATAGAAAATCTTTTGGAAGCAAGACCAAAGTATGGTATTCTTTCATCAACACAGGAAATAAAAGGTACAGATATTTCCCACAGATTTATTGTGAATGTGTCGGATGGATTTGATAATTATGTGCGTGGGCTTCCATTTTTTACTATTTCTGTTGCATTACAAGAACAAAAAAATTTGATTGCATCAGTTATTTATAACCCTGTACTTGATAAAATGTATTATGCTGAAAAGGGTGCGGGTACATTTGTTTCAGAATCCAGAATGATTAGAAGAATCAGAATTTCTCCAAAACGTGAGCTTTTCAATTCAATTATTGCAGAATCCGGTAGATTTACACATTTTTCAACTGCAAAAATTCTTGATTTTGGTTCAGTCGGACTTTCCCTTTCTTATGTTGCATCGGGAATGATTGATGCGTTTGTAGGATTTGAAAAGAATGTATTTGATTTGGCAGCAGGTCTTTTGATTGTAAAGGAAGCTGGTGGAATTATTCGTTCGTTTGATAAGGATGGAAAGGATACCGAAGAAATTTTTGGGGCTGATATGATTGTTTGTGGAAATAGTTATTTACAATCAGAAATCAAAGGTTGTATAATGAAAAAGTAGATTTTAAAGGAGAGTTATAATGAAAAAATTTTTATTGTTTTTAAGTGCTATTGTTTCGAGTGTTTCACCTGTTTTTGCAAAGGATGTAAAAAATTCAAACAAGCGTTTGAATTTTGAATTGATGGAACCAGTGAAACTTAAAAATCCAAAATTTAAAAATTTAGGATTAGAAGCTGGTGGTCCAAAATACACTGTTTATAAAAAATCTTCACCAAAGGTTATTGTTGAGGAAGTTATTGAGCCTGTTGAACCTGTTGTTGTTCCTGTTAAGGAAGAAGTTGAAGTGAAGGTCGTTGAACAACCTGTTGTAAAAGAGGAAAATCCTGTTGTAAATATTCCAGAAGAACCAGAAATGAAAAAGGAAATTTTTGTTCCTGAAGAAAAAATTTCAGAGGAAAATTCTCAGACAGATAAAAATATTGATGAGGCAAAAAAACTTTTACGTGTAGCGGAAAGACTTGCTAACTCTGTTATAGAAGAGGACGAACCTGCGGTAATTACTCCAAAGGAAGAGGTAAAACCTGTTATTAAAACAAGTGCAGAAAAACCAAGTTTTGTTATAAAGTTTGTTGGCAATGCTGAAGAATTGAAAAAATCTGATGAAAAGAAAATTGCTGATATGATACCTGCTGTGAAAGCAAATGCGGATGTCACAGTTAAAATAATTTCTTATTATTCAGAAAAGACAGGTAGAAATATTGCTTTTTCAAGACTTTTGAATGCAAGAAAAGTCCTTCTTGAAAAGGATGTTCCTACATCACAAATTATGATTATGGTTTTAGAGGATGAAGATGTAAATGCTTCGAAAGCTGATACTTTGGAAGTGTTCTTTGTTCGTTAATTTTAAGGAAAGGTTTTTTAAATGATTGATACAGAAGCAATGTCTTTAATAAAAGATGTTTTGAAACAAGAAGTAAATGCAATTACTACATTGGAAAATAATTTTCCTTTGGATGCGTTTGTTAAAGTGGTAAATTATATTAAAAATGATCTTACAGGAAAAATTGTTGTGACTGGACTTGGTAAATCAGGTGATGTCGGTAAAAGATTGGCTAATACTTTGACATCAACTGGTACTCGTTCGGTTTATCTTCATTGTACAGAAGCATCGCACGGTGATATGGGTATCATTGCTGATGATGATTTGGTTATTGCTATTTCAAATAGTGGTGAAACAAAGGAAATGAGCGATGTTATCAATTATACAAGAAGATTTGGAATAAAACTTGTTGCAATATGTGCGAATCCAAAAAGTATGCTTGGATCTCAGGCTGATATAAATCTTACGATCCCAGATTTACCAGAAGCTTGTTTGATTGGAAAGGCTCCTACTATTTCAATTATACTTTTAACAACAATGGCAAATCTTTTAATTGTCGCATTGGAAAAGGCAAAAGGATTTACATCTGAGATGTATAAGAATTGGCATCCACATGGTAAACTTGGGGCATCTCTTTTGAAGGTATCAGAACTTATGCATGTTGGTGATGAACTTCCTTTGGTAAAAGATACTGTTTCAATGAATGAAGTTTTCGATGTTATGAGTAGAAAAGTTCGTTTTGGTTGTGTCGGTGTGGTTGATGCTAATGGTCGTCTTGTTGGTATATTTACGGATGGTGATATTAGAAGAAGACTTTCTGAAGGTGTAAACCTTATGGCAAGTAAGTTATCGGATGTTATGGGAAAGTCACCAAAAACTATATCATCGGACAGTTTGGCTGCATCTGCATTGCTTGAAATTAATGAAAGTAAGATACAGGCTTTGTTTGTTGTTGATAATGATGGAAAACCTGTTGGTATTATAAGCTTCCATGATTTATTAAAAGCAGGATTGATGTAATTGAAGATTTTAAAAAAAGTAAAAGTTTATGGACGGGCTGTGCGAGTTTTATATAAAAATATGACTTTGCACAGTCGTATTGTTTTTCTTTTGAAGATAGCTTTACCAAGTTGTATTGCTTTGTTTTTGGGATTGATTATTGTTATTCCTCATATTGATGATAAGGTCAAGAATATAAAAATTTCTATGCCAACGTTGGAAAGTACAGATAAAATTTCATTTAATATGGACGGGGCTGATTTTTATGGTCAGGGGGATGATGATACTTTGTTTTCTGTTAATGTAGAAAATTTTAAGGAAGATAAAGAAAAAGAAGTTATGTATTTTTCTAAAATAAAAAGCAAAATTTTCTTAAAAGATGGAAGTTGGATTGATATTTTAACGGATGGTGGCAATTATAAAAAATCAAAAGATTTGTTTTCTATGCGTGGAAATATATTTTTATTGGATAATGAAGATAATAAACTTTATACAGAAAAGGCTGATGTTAATTTGAAAGATATGTCTGTATCTGGGGATGAAAAAATTCGTGCAGTCACAAATTTTGGTGAAATAGAAAGTGATGGTTTTTATTTCAAAAAAAATGATGTTTACCACTTCCTTGGAAAGGTAAGGGGAAATATTGATACTTCGAAAATCAAAAAATCTAAATAGATTTATTTACAATTATTGAAAGTTGACGTCCCTCATCAGTTGGGGTATTGTTTGCATAATCTTTTGTAATAACACTTCTTCGATAACTGAAAAATAAATCATCATTTGTGTAGGTATCAAATGGAAGAACTTCGATATTTTGAATACCTTCTTTTTTTAATTTAGCAACACAATAACCGGAACAATTAAATAAATATTTTTCATTTTTAGGGATAAAAAGAGTTTTGAAATTTTTATCTTGGGCAATTATTTTATCCATAAAATCTTTTTCAACTTCGTATGATTTTTGTTTTAGGCATGGACCAATGGCAACCTTTATATCATCAAGGTTTGATCCAAGGGATAACATTTTTTGAATAGATGTGTGAACTATATCCTTGTAAATACCTTGCCAACCACAATGGATGGCACCTATTAATCCGTGTTTTTCATCAGAAATAAGTAATGGAACGCAATCGGCAGTAAGTATTCCAACAGCTAAATCTTTTTGGTTTGTAATTATCCCATCGGCTTCTATATTTAGGTATTTTTCAGGTGAGGTTGGGGCGTCAATAAAAACGACTTCGTTTGTATGTTTTTGATTAACTGTAATAAGGGAAGTTTCAGAATTAAGATCAAGTGTTTGCAATAATCTTTTCCTGTTTTCGGAAACATTTTCCTTTGAGTCAGATGTTTCAAATTTGCAATTTGCAGAGGTAAAAACACCATTGGAAACACCGTTTTGTCTTGTAAAAAATCTTGTTTTAATAAATTTATTTTCAACAAATGGGGATGATACATATTGTTCAATTGCTTGTTTCTTTCTGAATAAATAAACTATTCCACAGATAGAAAAAATAATCATTGGGATTGTTAAAAGTTGTCCCATTGTTATTCCAAATTTTAAAAATCCAATTTGTGCATCAGGTTCACGAAAATTTTCGATGGAAATTCTTGCAAGTCCGTAAAAGCCAATAAAGGCGAATGATATTGTGCCGTACCTGTTTCGGACAGCTTTTATTTTATGAATTAAAAATAAAATTAAAAATAAAATTAGTCCTTCGGTTAATGCTTCGTAAAGTTGGCTTGGGTGTCGTGGAAGTCCATCAGAGTATGGAAAAATCATTCCAAATTTTGATGAGGTTATTCTTCCGTAAAGTTCGCCGTTTATAAAGTTTGCAATACGGCCAAGGAAAAGTCCAATTGGGGCAGACATTGCAATACTATCTGTGATATGTAAAAATGATTTTTTATTCTTTTTACACCACAAAAACATTGCAACGATAACACCAACAAGTCCGCCGTGAAAGGACATTCCCCCCTCCCATATTTTTATGATATTTATTGGATGAGAAATATAAAAGTTGAAATTGTAAAACAAAGTATAACCAATTCGTCCACCTAAAATTACACCTAAAATCGCATTTGTGAACAAATCATCAAGTTCAATGTATGAAAGTTCGTTATTGGTACTATGCCTTAAAATATATTTAATATAGTAAAAGGCTAAAATAAAACCAAATATATATGCCAAAGCATACCAACGTAAATCAAATCCAAAAATTGATATTGCAACCGGAGATATGTTTGGAAATTGCATTTTATTCACCCTTTGTCTTTAGTATGGTTTTTATTATTGGATAGTAGTATCCAGTCAATAATGTTCCAATTAACATTATTATGTATAATCCAGATAATCCACCGATTATTGCAAATTGAATACTTGTTAAAATAAGGTAAAAATTATTATATTCA
>JAILLX010000019.1 GCA_024692925.1 bacterium | reverse complement strand
TACTTCATAATAACACCTCCATAATCCAAGTTGCTATTACGTTAAAATTTTATAATAAAATTTTTAAAAAGTCAAATTTGATTTTTTTGATAAAAAAATCCCCTTTCTATGGAGAGTAAAAGAAAGGGGAAAATAACGAATTTATTAAAAATTATGCATTAGCATCAATCACTGGAACTGCATCATCATCAGCACGACTTGGGGTTGTATCCAACATTTTTTCGTTAATAACCCCAGATTTTTCCATAATCTTTTTAATCAATTCAGCAGCAACCTTAGGATTATCCTTTAACCATTGACGAGCATTTTCTTTTCCCTGACCAATACGTTCCGAATTATAGGAGAACCAAGATCCAGATTTTTCAATGATACCAGCCTGAACACCCAATTCAATAATTTCACCTTCACGAGAAATTCCGTAATTATACATAATATCAAAATCAACAGTTTTGAAAGGAGGTGCAACCTTGTTTTTAACAATTTTAACCCTTGTTTCATTACCGATAACGTTTTCTTTATCCTTAATAGAACCAACACGGCGAATATCCATACGAACAGAAGAGTAGAATTTTAACGCATTACCACCAGTTGTTGTTTCAGGGTTACCAAACATAACACCAATTTTCATACGAATCTGATTAATAAATATAACCAACGCATTAGATTTTGAAACAGATGCAGTAAGTTTTCTTAATGCCTGGGACATAAGGCGTGCCTGTAATCCCATATGTTGATCACCCATTTCACCTTCTAATTCAGCCTTTGGCACAAGAGCAGCAACGGAATCAACAACCAAAACATCAATTGCACCGGAACGAACCAAAGTATCAGCAATTTCCAATGCCTGCTCACCAGAATCTGGTTGAGAAATAATAAGATTATCAACGTCAACACCAATACGCTTTGCATAAGCAGGATCAAGAGCATGTTCAGCATCAATAAACGCACATGTACCACCAGTTTTTTGTGCCTCAGCAACAACATGCAATGTTAATGTTGTCTTACCTGAACTTTCTGGTCCATAAATTTCGACGATACGACCACGAGGAAGTCCACCAATACCTAAAGCAATATCAAGTCCAAGAGAACCAGTAGATATAGATGGAATTTCAATTCCTTCCTGTTCACCGAGTTTCATAATAGATCCCTTACCAAAAGATTTTTCTATTTGTGAAAGAGCTGCCTCTAAGGCTTTTTGCTTGTTTTCTGACATTATTTACTTCCTTTCATTTTATTCCTTAATGTTCTTATTATGTTCTAACACAGATTCGTAAAAATTGCAAGTACTTTTTTCACATTATTAATATGATCTAATAAGCATTGCAATGCGACCCTGAACACGAACACGTTCAGGTGCAAAAATTCTTGTTTCATAATTTGGATTTGCAGGTTTAAGTGCGATAGAACCATCCTTTTTATATAAATATTTGAGAGTGACTTCCTCGTTATCAATAAGTGCAACAACAATAGTTCCATTCGGAGCATCAGCAACTTCCTGAATAATCACCCTATCCCCACTATTGATTCCGGCATTTATCATAGAATCACCTTCAACCTTTAGTGCATAATATTTACCATTTCCCAACATATCCGCAGGAACATCCATTGTTTCAGTTTGATTTGCAATAGCAGCAATAGGTGTACCAGCGGCAATTTTTCCATAAAGAGGAATACTTATCATCTTAACATTATCATTAACAGGTAATGGATTTTTTATGTTGTCACCAAAGTTTTCCGGATACTTTATAATTTCAAGAGCACGAGCTTTATTAGGAATTTGTTTAATAAAACCACGTTCTTCAAGACTTTTAATTAAACGGTGAATACCAGACTTTGATTTTAAACCTATAAGATTTTTCATTTCCTCAAAAGAAGGACAAACACCATCCTTTTTTAAACTTTCATCAATAATCATAAATAATTTTAACTGTTGTTTTGTAAGCATTTTGTGCTCCTTATTTTCATTTAATTTATACATATATTCTACATTTGTTCTCCTTATTTGTCAAGTATTAAAATCACAGGTTGTATTTTGTGTGAAAAAATATACTAAATTATTTTTTTTGACTGTTTTTTGAAGAAGAAATTAAATTTTGAAGCATTTCTGAAAATACTTGCTTTTGCTTGTCTGAAAGACCTGAAATAAATTTGAATGCTTCGATATATTTATCCAAAATATCAGAAGCCAGTATAACACGACTGTTGGGAATGCCAGTTAAAAAATAATTCATTTCTGTTTTTAATTCCTTAGAAATAATAAATAATGCATCCATTGTAAGTTTTGATTTTCCCTTCTCAATAGAATCAACATCCGAATCCGTTATAGAAAGAGCCCTTGCCAATACGGATTTATCAATATTTTTTTCAATCCTTACCTTATTAATACGAGAACCAATTAAAATATAAGGATTTATTTTTTCTTTTGTCATTTAACACCTCCATTTGACTATTAAAAAAAATAATGTTATAATTTATGTGTGTTTTAATTA
>JAILLX010000104.1 GCA_024692925.1 bacterium | reverse complement strand
AATTTTGTAAAATGACTAAAAACAAAGGTTTTAGAAAGGTCTATTATAATTCACATTTTTTTATAAAAAAGATTATCTTATTACTTTTCAGACACAATATATTTTATTGCCTTTACAAACTTGTCAATATCAAAAATAGTATTGTATATATGAAGACTTACACGAATAAAATCTTCATCTTTGGTTATCCTACAAAAATCACCTGTCCGAACAAAAATATTGTAATCATTAAGGACATCCCCAACATCACAACTTTGAATACCACTAATTGAAAATGAAATTATACCAAATCCCAAAGGACAGGAACACTTATCAATTCCCTTTGAAAATTTAATCTGTGATATTACTTTTAATTTGGAATACAAATAACGCGTTATATATCTAATATAGGATTCAATTTTATCAATCCCAACCGAATTTATATAATCAACAGCAGAACCAAGTGAAAGTATGCCCGAGATATTTTGGGTTCCAACTTCAAATAAATTATTGCCACCACCAACCTTAAATTTTTGCATTTCTGATTGAGTGGATTTTTTGATATAGCAAACACCAATACCGGTATCCGCAAACATTTTGTGACCAGAAAAAAACGCAAAATCCACATCAAGTTTTTTAAGATTAATTGGAATATGTCCAACACTTTGAGAACAATCTAAAACTATTTTTGCTAATGGATTTTTTACCCTTATTCTTGGCACAATTTTTTTAATATCCATTTCCAAACCATAGGTATTATGAATATGTGTAAGTATTATTACCTTTGTTTTTGGGCTAATTTTATCAATCAAATCATCTTCCTTATAATCCCCCTCTGTATCAATAAGGATGTTTTTTACAATAACCTTTTTACCATAATCAGCAAGTATTTTTACAAGATTTTCCCATGGTTGATAGGTCGATTTATGGTCATCCGAACAATACATAATTTCATCATCAGTATCAATATTTTTAAGACCATAACCATAGGCAATAAGGTTTGATGCATCTGTTGCACCACTTGTAAAAAATATCTCATCAATATTTGCACCAATAAACGAAGCAATTTTTTGCCGAACCTTTTCAACCTCAGCCTCAGCCTTATTTGCCCAACTATATGAACCACGCCCAATATTTGCACAATATTTAGTATAATAACTATTTATTGAATCAATCACACACTGAGGTTTTTGTGTTGTAGAACTGTTATCAAAATATATTGCATCATTGTTTTTAAAAATCGGAAAATCAGCCTTTACTTTTTCACCAAGGTTTATATCCAAATTTTTATCATCAACAATATATTCGCACTGATTAGTCATTATACAATAACCCTTTTAAGATTTCTTACAATAGGTAAATCCTGATTCCTATATTCAACCATTCCACCATCAAGAGAATAAATATCAAGATTTTTCTTATTCAATAATGCACTGTATTTTTTTGACTTATCACCTATTGCACAAACAAGAAGGACTTTGTTTTCCGATGAAAAAGGAAGTCCATTTTCCACAATATCATCAAAAAATACATCTGTTATATTTATTGAATTTTTTATATGTCCGTTTTTGTAGGCAAGATTTCCACGCATATCAATAATAATTGGATTGTTTTCATCTATCCAATCAATAACATTTTCAACATCAACACTTTTTGCAAACTTAGTAATATCTTCATCTTTTATATTACGGATATTTTCAACCTTTGTATCAGTGACAAAAATATCCGGTCTTCGTTTTTCAATATAGGACATATACCATTC
The DNA here is from genome assembly GCA_024692925.1 of bacterium. Lineage (GTDB taxonomy): Bacteria > Pseudomonadota > Alphaproteobacteria > Rs-D84 > CACZYB01 > CACZYB01. Next base: position 4,648 of record JAILLX010000104.1, on the reverse strand, counting down.
CATCCTGTCACACGCAACGAAAACTGCATTAACTGTTTTATCCAAAGTTTCATCAATTTTTCTAAGGTGTTCCATTGCACCAAAGAAACACGCTCCACTTGTTGGTCCACCCAAAATACCAACCTTACGGTTAAGGACAAGCATTTGTTCAATTGCTTGCATTGAATTAACTGTTAAAATTTCATCGTAAAGGGATTTTTCAAAAATACCAACCTCATACATTTCATCTTTGTTTCTTATACCTGGAATATTATCCCCCTTATCAGCAATAATACCAATTTTTTTAAGGGATAGATTTTTTGATTGTAAATATTCAATTACTCCTCTTGAAGAACCTGTTGTACCAAGTGTTGAAAAGAAATAATCAACCTTACCAATATCCCTTTCAATTTCTGGTCCTGTTGTTTCAAAATGAATTTTAGGATTCCTAAGGTTTGTATATTGATTTGTATGATAATATTTTCCCTTATTTTCCGATACAATCCGTTCAATATATGCGACCGGATCATTTGGATCTGTTGGATCAGGACACTCGGAAAGCCCCGGCAACTCCTCAATTTCTGCACCACAAACTTTAAGTATATTTTTTGTTTCTGGTACCTTTATTCTGTTTGTCACAGTCTTAAAAGGAATACCATTTATTGAGCAAATTATTTGTAATGCTTTGGCTGTATTACCAGAAGATGATTCAATTACTGTTACACCACTTTCCTTTAATTCGGCAATTTTATCCTTTAACATAGAGTATCCAGCTCTATCCTTTAATGAACCAAACGGATTGAAAAGCTCGCACTTAACAAAAAGATTTACATTTTTTAAACCAGTTACTTTTTTATCAATTTCAATTATTGGTGTATTACCAATTAAATCCAAAACACTTTTGTATAACATAATCTATTCCTTAAATGGGTTAAAATTTTCATCTGTATATTGTTTGTATTTTCCATCTATAGTCCTTGAAAATATTACTTTTTCCGCAATATTTTGCCCAAGGGTTGTGGATTGATCAAAATCCATAAAATATCCGGCTGTATTCATAAATACGATTAAATCATCCTTTTGTGGTACAGTTTCAAGAAAAACTTTTCTATTAAAAATCATATCATTTTCCATACAAAGATTTCCTATAAAGAAAACGCCACAATCATCTTTTTTCTGGTTTTCCTTTTGTGATACAAGAATCGGATCAACAAACATTTCTTGTTCTCCGATTAAAAGGTCGGAACGTTTCATATCAAGCCCAACCAAAGTATTTCCCTTTGCATCTTTTTTTGTAAAGTTCACCTTAGCCACATTGAACCCAACATTATCAAGAAGACTTCGTCCCGGTTCAATATAAAGTTCAATCATATTTTCGCTTAAAATTTCCACAATGGTTCGGTTTTGATATTTTGCAAGCCTAGTTTGAAGCATTGCATCCAAAAATTTTTCCTTTACCAATTCGTCATAATAATTATAGATATTTAATGTTCCATGAAGTGTATTATCACGGACATTTAAACCAAATGTTTTTCCATTCCAACTAAGGCTATTTTTTCCAGAAACAATATCTTCTTTTAATTCAGAAATACTTTCATTCCACTCTGATTTGCTTTCGATATAATTAAGTTTGAAACCTCCACCAATATCAAGGACATAAGGTTCAAAACCATTTTCAAACATTTTTTCAAAAAGTCCGATACAATTTTCAATTGCAATAACTTTTTCCGTCATATTTACAGTATCGAGATGGAAAGAAACACCAATAAGATTGAAAATATCGCTATATTTTGCGACATAATCCAAAACATTTTCAAAACTTGAAATTGAAATACCAAAACGACTAATTTTATTTACAATTTTTGTTTCCATTGATTGAAAATTGTTAAGACGAATAAGTATCCTAATAGATTTTTTAAGCCCCAATATTTTATAATATTTTGCAATAGTTTCCAATTCTGACTGACTATCAACATTAAATATAATATTATGTTGAAGTCCAAGTATTATAAAATCATCATTTTTTGGACCGGTTGCCTCTATTTTATTACCTGTAAATCCACATACTAATGCATCCTGTAACTCATTATATGATGCAACATCAATACAAATATCATTTTTAAGCATTTGTTTTATTATGGCTTTTGATTTATTGCATTTGTGTGCATAAAAAATCTTACCAAGTACAGAATTTTTCTTAAAAACACTTTGAAAATCCCTAATATTTTCATCAATGTTTTCAGGAATTAGTATATTACAAGGTGAACCGTAACAATCGGCAACATTAAATAATAAATCTTTATTTTCAATAATGCTTTTAATGCTATTATGAACCTTTGGCGTAAATTTAAACATAGTCTTTTATTATCTCCAAATAATTAAAGTTTTCATCAATATATTTTGTTAAATCTTCGCCATAATATTGACTATACCAATCACCACAATCATCAATATATACTTGTTTTAAAATACTATAATATTTATCCCAAGATTTTGGTGTATTCAAAAGTAAATCAAAAATCTTTTCATTTATTATTTTATTCTCGGCAACAAACTTATCTATTCCCGTTTTATCACCTTTTTCATATTCACGAAGATGTTCGGAATCAGAAACAAAACCAATAATATTTTCGCATCCAACTTCTGATGTAATAAAATTCATATCCGCTTGATTTCTGATTTTATTACCAATCACAAAAGTTTTAATCGGATAATTTTTAGTAATTTCTTTAAAATCTTTGTAAACACCAATACTTTTGTTTGTTGGCTCTACCACAAAAATATTTATATCAGAAACAAAGAACATACTTGTTCCGACACTATCAATTCCCGCAGTAGCATCAGATACAACAAAAAAGTCATTGTTATCTAAAAGTCTGTTGTAAATAAGTACAGCACTCCCAAGTTTAGAGTGATAACACGCATAACCAACCTTTTTATCAGTATATGTTCCAACAGTCAACAATGCCAAATTATCCCCTTTAAAGGTTGCAAATTTCTGAAAAAATTCATCTTTTAAATTTGGTTTTATAAATCTACTTTTATTTGTTGGGGGTGTTGTCCCAATAACCGGCTTTATCGAACAAGTATTTGATTTGAACTTTTGAATAATATTATTAAAAAAACCTTTTTCCTTTTTATAATTAATATCTTGTGGTTCCAAAAATTTTGAAATTTCATCAAAACTATCACCGATAAATTTTGTATCCATACCTAAACAGACACCAAGATTCACATTTATATCTGCATCCACTGCCAATACATTTTTACCCTTCTCATTTAAAAATTTTATAAATGATGAAGAAAGCGAAGTTTTACCACTTCCCCCTTTACCAAAGAAAGAAACTCTCATTTTAATCTCCTATTTTTGACAGTTATTGCAAAGTCCATAAAGAACAGTTTTACTCGTATCAACAAGAATATTATATTGCTTTGATAAAGTTGAATTTATTTCCTGAATATTAAATTTTTCAAGATGTAAAGTCTTTCCACATTTCTCACATTTAAAATGCAAATGTTCATGACATTCATTATCTGAAATATATTGATAAAAGCAGGATGAATCGTTCGCAATATAGTATTTTTTTATTTTATTTTCAGATACAAGATTTTTAAGTTGACGGTAAACAGTAGTAAGTCCGCAAATTTTTTCTTTTCTGTTTACATATTGTAAAATCTGCTCTGCAGTTAAATCTTTATTACTGTTTCGTTTAAGAAAATCTAAGATTATTTGTGATTGTTTTGTATTGTATATAGTCATTTTAAACCTCATTATAAAAATGGAAATCATTTTCATATTAATATATAATATACTTGTAAAAAATTAAAATGCAAGATTTTTATCGGAAAACTAAGGTTTAAAAAGTTCAACTAGTATGAATCGCTACTGGTTGTTTTTTTCACAAATTTTCTAACATACCCAAAGTTATAAAATCTAGTATTTTCAAACAGATAGTCGGACCCACAGATAAAGCATAGAAAATAGAGAGAAAACATCGAAATTCCTAGAAATAAAAAATATATTATAATATAGAGAAATGTGTATTCCCTCAACACTTGGCAAAATATGGCCTTTAAGGATAAAGAAAAAGGCTCCCTTTCGGAAGCCTTCCTGATTTTGGTGGCGCCCCCCAGACTCGAACTGGGGACCTGCGGATTATGATTCCGTCGCTCTAACCAACTGAGCTAGGGCGCCCAAGATTGCCTCATAATACAATATTCCGTTTTGAATGTCAACAAGTTTCAATAAATTTTAAGAAAAATTCATAATTTTTAGCAAATTTTTGGGATTTTCAAAACTTTTTTCTAACATAAAATCACTCTAAAAATAAATCAGTGTCAAAATAATGTCAAAAAATTTAATATTCTATTGCTAAAAAATAAATATAGTACTATAATGGAATAAAATAGTATTTTAGAAAAACATGAACAAACTTGGTAAAATTATTTTCTTTGTTTCATCTAATTCTCCAGCTTTTTTGATTTGGGTTGTTTTTTTATGGGATTATTCTAATACAAAAAAATTCTATTTTTCTTTATTTATATTATTTTTAGTTTTTTTATCTTACTGTTTATTACATTGCTTGTTAAAATCAGCAAAGAAAAGGCAATCAAAAAAAATATTTGATATAGAGATTTGCAAAAATGTTAATTCTCAAATGATGGAATA
>JAILLX010000077.1 GCA_024692925.1 bacterium | reverse complement strand
TATGTAATATTACTTTTGGGTGCAATAATTGATTTGGAAGATAAAAAATCATATCCATACAGAAAGAAACCATTTTTTAAAAAATATATTTCACATCCATTTGAGTCTTTTCTATCTCATTTGTTCTATCTTATATTTAAGTTTCTTCCTGTGGAATGGGCTTCGTGGCTTGGTGGAAAGATTGGTATTTTAATTGGTAAAACACAAAAAAAATATAATCAACTTATTGATGCAAACCTTAAAATTGCATTTCCAAGAAAAAGTTTGGCTGAGAAAGAAAAAATTAAACGTAATGTTTGGGAAATGATGGGAAGATACACTGCTGAACCAGTACATTTTCCAACTATATACAGAAATTACAAAAAATATCTTACTTTTGAAAATGATAACATATTGGATAAATTAAAAAATAAACCTTATGTTGCATTTATTTCTCATTCTGGGACAATGGGCTTAATTGCTATACCATTTGCTCTTCACAAGGCTCCTTGCTCGATACTTTATAAATTCCCAAGTAATAATCTTACAAACAAACTTGTCATAAAAAGTTTTGGTAGTGGTATTGGAACGCTTAAATTTGTTCCAAATACAGCAAATGGGACAAGGGATGCAATGAAAATTCTTTTGAATGGAAGTGCGATGCTTGCTGTACCTGATCAAAAATTTCAAACTGGTATTCCAACAAAATTTTTTGGTGCAAAAGTAAAAAGTCCAGTTGGTGTTGCAAAACTTGCTTCTCATTTTAACTGCCCTATACTTCCAATACAGATAGTAAGGGAACATGGGCTTCATCATAAAATTATTTTCCACGATACATTTATGCCATTCAAATCAAAGAATAAAGAAGCTGATGCAATAAAAACTACTCAAAAAATAAATGATATAATTGAAGGTTGGATAAAAGAAAATCCATCACAATGGTTTTGGGTTCATGACAGATGGGATATTAAAAATAAACTAAAGGTGAAAAATGATAAATCAAAAAACAATAAAAAATAGTTTGGTTTTTACAGGTATCGGTCAACACAAGGGAATATTAAACACTATTGAACTTTTTCCTGCGGATATTGATACAGGTATAGTTTTTGAAATAAAAGGAAAAAAATATCAACTTAACCTTAACAATGTTTTCGGAGAAGCGGGATATACATGTATTGGTGAAAAAGACGGCGTTAATGTAAAAACTATTGAACATTTAGTTTCATCATTACATGGCCTTGGGGTTGATAATTTGCTTATTAAAACAGAATCCGAAGAAATCCCAATTCAGGACGGATCCGCACTTCCATTACTTAAAGAAATTGAAGAAAAAGCCGGCTTTTTAATACAAAATGCACCTAAAAAGGCTATTAAAATTCTTAAAAAAATCGAATATAGTGATGAAAAGGGAGCTGTATCAATTGAGCCATCGGATAAGGGACTTTTGACTCTTGATGTACAGATTGATTATAGTGGAATAAAACCAATCGGCATTGAACATGAGGTCATAGATTTAACCGAAGAAAATTATAAATCCAAAATTTGTATGGCACGTACTTTTGCAAGAATGTCAGATGTTGAATATCTTCATTCAAAGGGACTTTGTCTTGGTGCAACACTTAAAAGTGGTATTGCTGTTGATGAAGAAAAAATCATTAATCCAGAAGGTCTTCGTGAACCAAATGAATTTGTTTTCCACAAAATTCTTGATGCGATTGGCGATTTGTATGTTATGGGACATTCTATTATTGGACTTTATAAAAACAGTCGTGGTGGGCATTTTCACAATAACCAACTTGTACGTGCGGTTATGTCAGATGCATCAAATTATGAAATAGTGGAGCTTTAAATGCTTATAATGGGAATTGATCCAGGATTAAGACATACCGGCTGGGGAATCGTTGATTTTACCAATAATCAATTCCAACATATTGCGAATGGAACTCTTAATATTTCAGAAAAGGGAACTTTGCCAGAGCGACTTGCGGAAATATATAAAAAACTGACCGAAGTGTTGGAACAATATAAGCCAGAGGAAGTTGCAGTGGAAGAAGTTTTTGTAAATGTAAATCCATCATCAACTCTTAAACTTGGGCAAGCAAGGGGAGTTGCAATTTTAACGCCATCCCTTTTGGGAATTCCGGTTTTTGAATATTCGCCGAATCTTATAAAAAAATCAGTTGTTGGTATTGGGCATGCAACAAAGGAACAAATACAAATGATGGTCGGGGTTTTGCTTAATAAACCAAAAATTGATTCCGAACATTCTGGCGATGCTTTGGCAATGGCAATATGTCATGCACATAACAGAAAAAAGTGGTAAAAAGGCCGGCTTTTATTTCTTTTTTATTTTAAAAAGTTTTTCACCTTCACGAACCAATGCCTTGTTTTTATGAACATTGGCTTCACCGTGTTTCATTGCCTCATCATAATATTTGATTTTATAGTCAATTTTTTTCATAGTCTGTTTCAAGGTGTTTATTTCCTGTTGGCATTTAATTTTTTGATTATGAAAAATCATTGCCCTTTCCTTTAAACTTTTATCCCCTTCCTTCAAAAGTTCGATATAATGCTTTATATCCTTTAATTGAAGACCAGATGATTTTAGGCAATCAAGCATAATAAGCCAATTCAAATCAGAATCGGAAAATCTTCGAATTCCGGATGATGTTTTTCCAACGTTAGGAAGAAGTCCTTCCTTATCATAAAAACGCAATGTATGGGTGGTAAGCCCCATCATTTTTGCAACTTGTCCTATTGTATAATACATATTTCACCTCTATTATTAATATATAATATAAATTAGAGTTTACTTTAAGTCAAATATGTTTAAAAAAGTTCTTGACTGAGAGTAAACTCTAATTTATAGGATATATTAATAATAGAGGTGAAATATGTATTAGACAATAAAACAAGTTGCAAAAATGATGGGGCTTACGACCCATATA
>JAILLX010000103.1 GCA_024692925.1 bacterium | reverse complement strand
TTAACGAACACAGCTTTAGGTTTTCCAAAATATTTTTCAACATCTTCCTTTGTTTTATACTTACTAAATCTAGCTTCTGACATTGATACAATTTTAGAATTACCTCTTGAATGCCAAAGGCTACAAGATGAACAAACAATAAGTAAAGCAACAACCAAAATTTTTTTCATTATAAAACTCCATACTACTTATGAGATACTTCCATCAACCTTGTTAAAACAGGACGATTAAACAATTTTTCAATTGCATCCTTTTCCTTATTACTTAGGTTAGATTTCATACTAACATCGTAAATTAAATTATTTTTATGTCCCAACCATTCATAATCTATATCATTACCTGTGACATTAAAAATAAGATTTCCTAAATAAACAATTTCCCCTGGATTTACAGTAAAAGATGCATCTATATTATGATAAGTTTCACTAATCCAAACAGAACGATTTCCATATGATGCATAATCATACGCACTAGCTGAAACAAGTTTATATTTACCTGGTGTAATATAAGCAAAAGAATTTACATTAGGGGAAATAGAATAATTTTTTCCCAATAAATCTATTTCAAATTTAGCACCACCATCACTTTCAAATTCTAAAATATTTCGTGGATTAAGACCTCCGGTACTCAAATTATTATGAGTTTCAAACAAAATTATACCCTTATAATTTTTTACAAAAGCATCATAGGCAACAATATCAGAAAGTTTCTGCTCATATTTAGTTGATCTTTCATATTGCAAAGAACATGCACACATCAAAAAAATTGGTAAATATTTTATAAGTTTCATAATTTCTCCTTCAAAAATTTTTCACATTTACATAAATTTTTTAATCACAGGTTCTAATTTTTCCATAACCCTTGAAAGAACCGCTGCCTCTCGCTCTGCAACATAAAAGGCACGTGACATATAATCCTTTGCAACATCAGGATTTTCAAAAAATGCCTTTACCTTAGAAGCAAAATCTTTCTCATCATTAACCATAACAACAGCTTTTTCTGATTTAAGTAAATCATAAGTTTCCTGAAAATTATGAACATATTTTCCACTTAAAACTGTATTATGAAGTCGTGCAGGTTCCATTGGATTATGTCCGCCCCATTTTATAAGCGATCCACCAACAAAAGCAATTTCACTAAGGTTATAGAAAAGTCCTAATTCGCCCATAGTATTTGCAATATAAATATCAACATTTTTTGTAATCTTATCACCACTAGAACGAAGCACAGCCTTTAAACCATTTGCTTCTATCAATGATTTAATTTCCTCACCCCTTGCCGGATGACGCGGAGCAATCACCATAAGCACATCAGGAAATCTTTTCTTTATATTCATAAATGCACTTATACACAACTCCTCTTCACCAGGATGTGTACTTGATACAACAAAAAGATGACGAGAACCAATTTGCGAAGAAAGATTTTTTAATTCTTCCTTATCATATGAAAGTGGTGGTACAGCATATTTTAAATTACCAACACAAACTGGTTTTTTGAAACCCATTGTCGAAAGTTTTTTACAATCATCTTCTGATTTTCCAAAAGTAAATTCAAAAGCCGAAGCCAAAGGTTTAATAAATGGCAAATTATTTTTCCATTTTGCAAATGATTTATCCGAAACACGTCCATTCAAAAGGATAAGAGGAATCTTATGATCCTTTGCACTTAAAATAAGATTTGGCCAAAAATCACTGTCTACAAAAAAGCCAACAGATGGCTTCCAATAATCAAAAAATCTATCTACATAAGCACGTCTATCAATAGGCAAAAATTGATGAACAGCATTTTTTCCAGAAAGTTTTTTTGCCATTCCATCCGCCGCAGTCACAGTAGTAGTAGTCACCAAAACAAAAGTATCAGGATATTTCTTTAAAATTTCATCAATAACAGGAATAATAGAATTACTTTCACCAACACTTGCCGCATTAAACCAAACAATTTTTTTATTAGGGCGTTTTACCGAAGCATAACCAAAACGTTCTACTTTTCTAATACTATCTTTTGTTTCCAACCCCTTCATCCTACGAATAAAAAGAACCGGTTTTACCATAGGTTTAAGAATAAACATTAAAAATCTATATAAAAATAATTTCATAATAAACTCCTATAATTTTTTCATAATATAAATTAAAACAATAAAAAATAACAGCCTACTTCTTTTTCTTCACACCACCAGGAAGAATTTTCGGCATTTTCAATTCTCTATCCAAACGCAAAGTATCCTCTACCATCTTTTTTTCAAATTCATCCTTTACCTTTTTAAAATCAGCATCAGAAATTTTCTTATCAATAAAAAGGAAATCCCCTACTTCAATAATTGCCCTATGGAATGGTTTTGTAAACACATAACTATCCCATGTATTAAGTATAATAGGATTCTTCGCTGAAATACAAACTGGCACAATCGGAACACCACTTGCTTTTGCAAACAAAAATGCACTATCACTAACAAAAGTCATACTTGGACCCAGCGGACCATCAGGTGTAAAACCAATCGATTTTCCTGACTTCAAAAGACGCATAGACTTCATAGCAACACCACTTGCTTGTGCAGTATCTTTTGCCGAAGAAATAATATTTCTTACACCCAAAAGTCCAAATATATCGCCAATAAGTCTACCATCTCTATGAGTTGAAAAAATGCCATAGATAGGATGTTTTATCATACCCAAATTATCACGCCAAAACTTTGTAATTAACAAAGAACGTGAATGCCAAAAAACAAGTATGACCGGATTTCCACCCTTCATATATTTTTTAAGTTTTGCAACATTTCTGTATCTAACAAAAGTTGTAATATGTATAAACCTTACTAAAAATACAAGAAATATTGATAAAAGATTTTGTGATATTTTTAAATTTAATATTTCTTTTACCTTACTTTTCAACGACATTATAAATCTACCTCACTCAATTCTAAATTATCCGAAGATTCATCTGCTTCTAAAATTGATTTTAATTTTGATGGCAAAGATTTTTGCATCATCTTGCTATCCATTTTTTCAATATAAACCGAAGATGATGGAAATGCAAATCCAGCACCAGCCTCCTCAACAATTTCCTTTATTCTTAAAACAAGTTCTTCTTTTATCCTAAGCCACTCTGCCCAAACATTTGTATTTGTAAAACAGTAAATTAAAATATTTATAGAACTATCACCAAAACCATCAAGTTTTACTTGTGCAATTGCCTCAGGTGGTTTTATAAAATCAGAATTTTCATAAATATATTTTTTTATCTCTTTAACTATGTATCTAAGTTGCTCAGCCGTAGTCCTATACTCAAGGTGTAAAGTCCACTCAATTCTTCTGTACATACGAGATGAAAAATTTATAACCGCAGCATCAGCCAAAGTACTATTTGGAACAAAAACCAATGTTCTATCAAACTTTCGAACCATAGTAGATCTGAAACCGATATTTTCAATAACACCTTCAATAGGTTTTTCTGAATCCTCCAATTTTACAATATCACCTACACTAAATCTATGCTCAGAAATAATTGCGATACCAGAAATAATATTTTTAAACATATCCTGTGCACCCAAAGCAACAGCCATACCGACAATTCCCAGCGAGGCAATAAGTGCACTAACTTTCACACCCCAATTTTCCAAAAATGCCGAAAGCCCAACAATCACAATCAAAAACTTTGTTATTCTAACTGTCCAAGTTATAACCACCGTTTTTGTATTATCAAGATTTGTTTTTCTAAACATAAATCCAATCGGATTAACAAATGAAAATACAAGCCACGATATATTAAATATATAAAGTGATCTTAAAAAATTTCTTGTATAGTACACAAGCGATGATGGAATTCTTAAAATTGCAATTGCAAAATAAAAACCAACAACAATAGGCATAAACGAAATAGGTTTACCAATTTCCCTAATATACTTTTCTTGCCCATATGCAATTTTCTTAAGAATCAAAAAATTCAATATTTTCATAACAAAGAAAGAAAATATATTCTTTACCAAAAGGGCAAATAAAAGAATAAGTAATGCAGAAAACAATCTTCCTATACTTGTTATTTTAAGCCAGAAATAAAAATCTCTTAAATATATACCTAAAAAAGTTGAATTTACAAAATCCGTCATAAATTCCTCCATAAATTACATATATAGATTATAGCAAAAAAAATAAGTAAAATCCACAATATTATTTTTTAAGGAATTTATAAAGTCTAAATGGTGTAATAATCGACAATTTTGATATACCCAAAACACGTTTTACCACTTCAACACAAGTAAAAACTCCTGAGGTAGATATTTTTTTATTTTCAAATCTATTTACAAAAACAATAATTATCCCCGACTGTTTCAATTTTTCCGCTATTTTCTCAACACCAATTGGTAAAAAAGATAAATCAATTCTGTTTGAAATAGGATCCAAAACAAAAGTATTATATTCATCACCAAAAAATATAAAACAGTGCCGAAAACCACGCTTTAATAATTTAAGTATAGGTATAGTAGTTTCATCAGAAAAACCAACATAAAAGTTTTTGACTGAATTTACGATTCCGAATTCTCGCATTTTACTATTCCTTTTTTAATAAGCACGGTCTCTATTTTATCCATAGCATCGCTCCACCAAATAGCTTCATCTTGTTCATCAACAATTCTTTCATCCGGAGCAATCTGCATACGCCCGTATTTTATAAGGGTTTTAAGATGCCTTTCCTTTATCTTCCTTGCCAAATAAAGTTTTGAAACGACAATGTAAATATCATCTAAAACACAAGGTCTTGAAATAACAATATTAGAAGTTTTTGACTTATGCCCGTTTTTCATATTATCGTATTTACAAAACCAAAACCACGCTTCCTCCGCAGATTCGAAAAGTACCTGATTCGGATTCTCTTCATAAAAATAGTTTAAGTTAGCTTGTATTTTCCCCATTTTTCCCTCCATTTTGTCTTATTATAGGAACAAAAGCCGAACGTTTTCGAAATTATCACCAAAAAAATAAAAGTCAACAGAAATATATCTTAAAACTTGAATTTTAAATATAATTCTAATATAATGAAAGTTGTGAGGCTTGTAATAGGAGAATAAAAATGGATACAGAACACTCTAAAATATGGCAGACTATAGATAAAATTGCATACATCAACGGTATCTCTGTCTCTGCACTTGCTAAAAAAGCAGGCCTTGATGCTACTGCATTTAATAAAAGTAAAAGATTTTACCCAAGTGGAAAATTCAGATGGCCATCCACTGAAAGTATTTGTAAGGTTATCCGTGCAACCAATATGACATGGGAACAATTTACAAAATACTTAGAACAATCCGTCTAAAAATAAAAAACTATATTTATTTACTAGAAATTATCATAATTTTATGATATTATAAGTATAGTTTAATTTAAAAACCTATAAAGGGGGAGATATGATGGATATAAATAATAACGATTTTTTTGGAGAAATCAAAAAAGATGAATTCGAAGACGAAACTGTTTCTGGATCTGGAATAAATTATGGTGAAACAGCAGAAAATAAATCTTCACTTAAAAACATCCTTATAACAATGGGTGTTGCTGCCGTTGCTGCTGGGGTTGTGGTATTGTTGATGAGCCCAAGCAAAAAAACAAACCAAAATAATCTTGCCGAAATTCCAACAATTTCCCCTTCTGAACCAATAAAAATTATCCCAGAAGATACAAAACTTAACGAAGTTTTTGAAAGTGCAAGTGTTTACAATCCAACAAATTTCGATGACGAGGCAAAAAACCTTATCACTGCAAATAAAATTGTGAAACCTGCACCTGTTCCAACTGTTGAACCAACAGTTCATCATGTAAAACCAGTAGTTGTAAAGAAACCACTTCCACCAAAACCTGTTGCAAAGGTTGCACCGGCACCTGCTCCTGCACCTGTTGTAAAAAAAGTAAATGTTGATGAAAGTGTTATAAATTC
>JAILLX010000086.1 GCA_024692925.1 bacterium | reverse complement strand
TAAGTTTGAATTCCCTTATACAAGTACTTCCTAATTTAAGAATCATTCTTTGCGGAAGAAGAAGTTTAGAAAAAAAACTTAAACAAAGAACTATTTCTCAAATAAAAAAACATATTATAAAAAAATACACACTTAGACCATTTAATATATTGGAAGCAATGAAATATATTTCTTATATTGAAAAAAATGCACTTGCATTAAGTCAGTACAAAAGGGTTATTTCAAAACCTGCATTGGTTATGACTGCAATACTTTCAAACAGAAATATTAAAAATATAAACTTTGTATCAGAAAAGGTTTTAATAGATGCTTTTTATGATAAAAGACCAAAGGTTTCTGTAAAAAATGTTTATACTGTTGCAAAGAATAATTTTGATATTGTTAAAGACAATATATATCACAAATTTCAAAAACTTTTCCTTTATGTATTACTTATATTATCAGTATATTATGCTGTAAAAATCACTATTGATAGAAAGGATTTAATCAATCATATAGAAGCCCAAAAATCTGTACGCCAACAAGAAAGAGAAATAGGTGAAATTTAATGACTGAAAATATACACGGTAAAATAGGACGCAGAATTAAAAAAAGTGAAGGAAATCACTTTGGTTGGATACGCGACCTTAAGCGTGGTGAAGTAAAATTTGATAAACCTGTTGTGCTTTGTTTGGCTGGTGATGGAACACAGGATGATGGTACTGCAAATGGTATGGCAAGTGAGGTAGAAAAAACCTTAGGCAGACTTAGGGTGACAGAAAATGATATTCAAATACTTTCTGTGCAATATCCAAAAATTTCAAAAGAATCGCACCAATTTTCAATGGAAAGACGAAGTTTTTCTGATAAACATTCGATTGATAGTGAACAAATACAAAATCCTGAATACATAAAAGATATTTATACAACATTATTTCAACCTTTGATTATGAATTCAAAAGGTCACAGAATCAGTTTTAATGAAGCACAAAAAAAATTCAGAAATCTTACAATAATATCACATTGTCATGGAACCTTTGTTGCGTGCAAATTGATAAATTATTTGACCGAAGAAATGAAAAAATATGGATACAAAGATGATGAAATAAAGGCTCTTTCTTCTGAAATAGTAAGTATTGGGTTAAGTCCACGTTCCGGATTCCACAGAAAGGATGGATCTTTGAAATTTGGATTTACAATGCTTGATGATTCTTCGGCTTCGTATTTATATCCAATACTTACAGAAAATGCCGGTCAAAATTGTGTAATATCTTCTCTTACCTTAGGGATGGAAGAAACAGATGGAACATATATGTACTATTCTGGTGATAATTTAAAGTATAAAGATGTTGATAAAGATTCATTTTTACTAATAAACCCTTCGTTTATGCATGCATTTATTTGCTATGTTGACGATTCGTATATTGACGAAGATCCAGAAGATAATCAATTAAGGGAAAAAAGTGCCGAGGGTGTAAATTTTTCACGACTTATTGTTCGTACATTTCAAAATGCAGTATCCCTTTCTAAACTGGGAATAAAAAGGACCGAAGAAAATCTTGTTTCAAATGAAACACCTATTACTTTTAAACAAGGAAATAAAATATTAAATAAAACTTTTATAAATAAGACTTTTGAAGGTAATAATCAAAAATTTGAACAAAATTTAATTGATTACAGAAAATGGGCAATGGATCAAAGATTTAAAAAAGCAACAAATAAAATCGAAGAGCAAGAAAGCGAAAACATTCTTGTAAAAGTTCTAAATAATTCAGATGAAAGATAAATGGGGCGAGTGATCAGATTCGAACTGACGGCATCCAGTACCACAAACTGGCGCTCTAACCAACTGAGCTACACTCGCCATAGTAAAGAATAACAGATTTATACCCTAAAACTTTTGAAAAATCAAGAGTTTTTATTTTTTCATTAATCTTGCCTTTTGGCGGGCCCATTCACGCTCTTTAATAGTCTGGCGTTTATCGACCAAATTTTTACCCTGTCCTACACCAATAAGAAGTTTTGCCAAACCCCTGTCATTAAAATAAAGTTTTAATGGAACAATTGTAATATGTTCTTTATTATAAAGTCCAATTAAACGCTTTATTTCCGTTTTATTAAGAAGAAGACGGCGGGCACGTTTTTCTGTGTGTGGCATATAAGGGCTTTCACTGTCATATTTACCAATAGTAATATTATTCATAATAATACTGTTTCCATCAGGTGTTGCATAACCATCGGTTATATTTGCCCTACCTTGACGAAGACTTTTGACCTCGGCACCGGTTAAGGAAAGCCCCGCTTCGAAAGTATCGGTTATGGCATAGTTAAACCTTGCCTTTCGATTTTCGGCAACTTGACCTGTGGAAATAAGCCGTATATGTCCCTTTTTATCACTCATTAGAACAAGAATCCTTTACAAGTTGTTCAATTTCAGATTGTACTTTATCAATCTTTATTTTTGGCATTTCAAGTTTTATACCAAAATCAATATTTCCATCGGATATATCCTTAAAATTAATTTCTGGCATTTTCATATCTAAATCAAAGTTATATTTTCCACCAAACCCCTTTGTCATAGTTTCCTTATAATACTTAGTCACTTCGGAAAGTTTTTCTTTTGGAAAAGCACACTTTACAATCTTATCCTTTACAGTAGTATGTACAATACATTTATCATTATCAAAACCAATAATTTCCTGTGTTGCCTTATCACCAGTAGGAATATCTATTACTGTTTTATCAGCTTTACAATCCAAAAAATTATCAAGATATTTTAACGTTTTTTCATCAAGTTTAATATCTTTTTCATCACCCATAAATGCAGAAAGATCAATTGATGAATTTATTTTTGCACGTTTTGATGCAATTTCTTTTGCTGTTGCGTTAAGTTCTTTTAATTCCGTATCCTTATCTTCTGTTTCTGCAAAAACAGGAAGAGAAAAAAGCAAACCAATCAAAGAAAATGTAAATATTTTTTTCATTTAATCCTCCTTTTTTATTTCTAAGCCAATATTATATACTGTTTTTTTTGATATTTCAAATGTTGATGAAATAAATTCGCTTGCGTCCTTTAAACTCATATGTTTCAAAAGAGATGTTAGCATATTTTTTATTTTTTCATCGTTTATATCAGATGTTTCTTCGGCTGGTGAAATAAAACCTACAAATTCTCCCTTTGGTGGATTTGATAAAAAATAAGAAATAAGTTCATTTGCTGTACCAGTTTTTACTTCTTCGTAAATTTTTGTAATTTCACGAACAAGTGCAATCTTTCTATCTTTAAAAATATCATTAAGGGTTTTCAGTGTATCCAATATACGATTTGGGCTTTCGAAAAAGATAACTGTTGCCCTTTCGGATTTTATTTCATTAAAAAAGCCGGTTTTTTCATTATTTTTTGTTGGAACAAAACCAATAAACATAAATCTATCAGTTGGGAAACCAGAAAGTACAAGCCCCGCAATAGGTGCCGATGGACCAGGAACTATTGTCACATAATAACCCTGATTACGAAGATAGCTTGAAACTTTATACCCAGGATCAGAAATAAGTGGTGTTCCAGCATCAGAAATAAATGCAACCGCTTTGCCCTCATCAATTTGAGATTTCAGAAATTCAATCCTGTCGCTTTCGTTATAATTATGCACACTTGTTGTAGGGGTTTTAATGCCGTATTTATCAAGAAGTATTTTTGAAACCCTAGTATCTTCACACGCAATTAAATCGACATCACGCAAAGTGTCAACTGCACGGAAAGTTATATCCGATAAATTACCAATAGGCGTTGCAACGACATAAAGCCCTGCACGCAAAATATTTTTATTATTTTCTTTTATTTTACTTGTCATATTTGAAACCTTGTTTTATCATAGTTATATACTAACATATTTTACAGAAAAAGCGAAACAAAATGTTTAAAAAGATATCTTTGTCATTGATTATTTTACTATCTGCTTGCTCAACATCAAACAGGGTTCCTAAAGCAATTAATAAACCTCAAAAACTTCAATTGGGTGATACTGAGAAACGTAATGCTCCTATACAAAATGTTGAAAGGGAGATGGTTGATGGTGTTTATGTTCCATATAGGGGAAGTGAACCAATAAGAAAACTTTTTGATTTTTCAAAAACTTCCTATACTGAACCGGTTATACCCGAAGAAAAACCTGCACCAGTAGAATATACAGTATATGAAGAAGAAGTTTTTTCAACAAATGATGTTATTTCTGAGGAAGAAGAAAAAGAAGTTGAAAAAGATGATGGTATCTTAAGAATCGCAGTTATACTTCCTACACAAAAACAAAATGCTATTGTTGCTCAGGATTTAAAAAATGCTGCGACTATGGCTTTGTTTGATGCAAAATCCAACAACAGTATTTTACAATTTTATTCAACAGATGGAACTTATGATAGTGCAAAGGAAAAAACAGTAAAAGCAGTAAACGAAGGTGCCGATATTATAGTTGGACCTCTTTTTGCAGAAGAAGTAAGAGGGGCAAGTAAGGCTTCGGGAAGAACACCGATTGTTTCATTTACAACTGATACTAATGTTTTAGATAGTTCTGTTTTTTCAATTGGATTTTTGATGGAACAACAAATAAAACGTGTTGTTGAACATGCAATTCAAAACGAAAAAACAAAATTTGGAATTATTGTTTCTGATTCAGAATCCGGCGATTTTGTAAGAAAAAACTTTGAAAAATATGTTTCTATGTACAATGGCGAAGTTGTAAAAGAAGCAACATATAGTGATAAAAAAGCCGGCCTTATGAAAGCTGTGAAAGAAATTTCTGATTTTGAAAACAGGGTAAATGAATATAACGAATATAAAAAACAGGCAAAAGAACGTTTTGATTACCTTGTACTTCTTCGTGATGAAAATCCAGAAGAATATGCAACTGCGTTTGATGATACACAATACCTTTCAACAGATGACGAAGTTTCATTCTTGGAAAAAACTTTGGAAGAATTGGAACATAAAACAACAATATCTGACCCTGAATACGAAGCAATATTTATTTTCGGTGATGATATAAACGATGTTTTAATGATTGGTTCATCACTTATGTATTATGATGTACATCCAGATAGAATAAAATACCTTGGAACATCACAACTTGAAAATCCAAAAATTTATAGCGAACGTGCATTCCGTGGTGCGTGGTATCCTTCGGTTTCAACAAAATATACCGGAAAATTTGATGAAGCCTATAAAAAATATTTCAACAGAAATCCTGTAAAAATTGCATCACTTGCATATGATGCAGTATCACTTATAAACTCTTTGGCTGTGGATGGGACAATAGAAAAAAGAGATTTATTAAATCCAAATGGATGGACCGGCATAAATGGAATTTTCCGTTTTAAATCTAATGGTGTAAGTGAAAGAAATATGGACATAAAAGAAGTTATTGGTGGAAGCATAACAAAAACAAAAATTATATCCCCTGCCCCTGTAAACTTTTTAAAATAAGGAAAAGAAAATGAATAAAAAAGATAGACTTTCGAATGATGAGATTACAACTTTATTAGATGATTTTCTTTTAAAAGAAAAAATGAGAGATAAAGTAGAAAGGTATAGAGATAACTGTCCTAACTATAAAAACAGAACATGTGCTGGGGATATTTATTCAAAAGAAACAGGATGTTCGTTTTGCAAGGAAAATAATATGCACGACTCAGATTATGCTAAACCAGCCTATGGAACAGAAGAGTTTGAAAAGTTAGAAGAAAAGAAGGAAAAATTAAGAGCTAATGCTATGAAAAGATGTATGCTTGCGATGGATGATAAGTTTTGTGAATATAAGAGTACCTTTATCTACTGTGATATTTGTAATAAAGTTTTTAAAAGAGAAAGATAGAAATGAAATATGTTAATCTTACGGAAAAAGAAATAAAAGCTGGCTTTTATAAAAAAATACCTCCCAAACGGGAGGCTTTTTTATTGAAAATATTGTTATTATAACCCTAAAAATCCAACCTTTGCAAATGCAAGGATAAGTGCGAAAATTGGAGCTACAAACAAAATACTATCGAATCTGTCAAGAAAACCACCATGTCCAGGAATAAGATTGCTTGAATCCTTTATCCCGTTAAGGCGTTTTAACCATGATTCAAACAAATCACCACATTGAGAGAAGCAAGAAAGTCCTAAACTTATTGCACCCCAAAGTGAAAGACTTGTAAAATCACCGGCATTGTTATTCCAAAGAAGATTTAAAATAAATGTTGTACCAAAGGCAAATGCACAAAGAGTTCCACCTATTGCCCCACTCCATGTCTTTTTCGGACTGATACGAACCCAAAGTTTTGGACCACCAAGACTGCTTCCTATGAAAAAAGCACCAGTATCAGTTGAAATGGTTATTATAAACATATATATAATTGCCATAATACTTGAATAAAGATATGCGTAAAGGATGGACATTACACCAAAACCAATATACAAAGGTGTGATACTTTCCAAAAGCCAATGCTTTCTATCCGATGCAATATTCGCAAGCATTGATGAACAAAATAAACCTACCAAAGCAACAGAAAAATAATAGTTTGGAACTTGCCATAAAACCCTGTTGAAACAAAACAAAGTTAATACACCAACAATACTTATTTCATCCCAAATAAATTTTAAACCAAGTTTTGGATTGAATAACTTATTGAATTCGTAAATCATTAAACCACTTATAAGTATTATCAAAGAACAAAGCCCAATAAAACCAAAACTTGCAAACAAATATGCAACCCCAAGCATAAATATTGCAGTTGTAATTCTTAATCTTTTATTTGTACCGGTAAAAAAATTTTTAAACTTTTCCATAACGTCTATCCCTTTTTGAATATTCTTGTATTGCTATTTTCAATTGTTCCTCATTAAAATCAGGGAAATGAATTTGTGGAAAATAAAATTCAGAGTAAGAACATTGCCAAAGCAAGAAACCACTTAAACGTTGTTCACCACTGGTCCTTATGATTAAATCAGGAGCAGATTGTCCATGTGTATAAAGATGAGATTCAAATAATTTTTCATCGATATCATCAATGGAAATTTTACCATCTTTTACATCCTGAGCAATTTCCTTTGTTGCCTTTACTATTTCGGCATGACCACCGTAATTCAAAGCGACATTAAACGTAAATTCGGTAAAATCTTTTGTATCAGATTCCAGCTTTTTCATTGCATTTTGAATTTCCGGAGAAAATCTTGACTTATCACCTAAAACAACAAAATGAATTTTATTTTCAATAATTTTATTTGCCTTATTGATTAAATGTCTCAAAAGAAGTTTCATCAAAAAATCAACTTCTTCTTTTGGTCGGGACCAATTTTCAGTTGAAAATCCATAAACAGTCAATGTTTTTATACCAAACTTTTGACATGCAGAAATAGTTCGTTGCAAAGCCTTCATACCATTTACATGGCCAACAGTTCGCGGTAATCCCTTTTTCTTTGCCCAACGACCATTACCATCCAAAATAATTGCAACATGATTTGGAATCTTTAACTCTTGTTCCATTAAAAAACCTCCAACTATATAGTCATAATATCTTTTTGTTTTTCTTCGAAAAGTTTTTCAATTTCAGCAACAGAAGAATCAGTTAATTTTTGAATTTCTTCTTCATAAGATTTTCTATCATCTTCGGAAATTTGTTTTTCTTTTTCCATAGATTTTACTGCTTCCATACCATCACGACGAACATTTCGAACAGATACTTTTGTTTGTTCAGCATATCCACTTGCAATTTTAGAAAGTTCCTTTCTTCTTTCTTCGGTAAGTGCAGGTATTGGAATACGAACAAGTGTACCATCAGATGCAGGATTTAAGCCCAAATCTGAATCACGAATTGCCTTTTCAACAGCAGATGTCAATGATTTATCCCAAACAGATACACAGATAAGTCTTGCTTCTGGGGTTGAAACACTTGCAACTTGATTTATTGGTGTAGGAGCACCATAAGCCATAACCATAATATTATCAAGAAGATTAACTGATGCACGACCAGTACGAAGACCAGCCAAATCACGTTTCAAGACATCAACAGCCTTTGACATTTTTGTTGATAATTCAACTTTTAATTCTGAAAAATTTGCATATACCATTTTATTTTCCTTTCGGTTAATATCTCTAAAAATTTACCATAGGAAAATAATAATGTAAACAGAAAAAGATATTTATTTTATCTCGGTTGGTTTTGGTAATGCAATATTTTCTGATACTTCATTTTGTTTAAGTGGCATTTGCCAAATAGAAAGAAATACAAGAAGTGCTAAAATAATTAAACCTAAAACTTTTTTCTTTGAAAAAGTTGATTTTCTTCGTGAACTACCAAGAGTAATTTTTCTATCAAACATTTTATTCTAAGCCTCAATTGTTTTTGTTAAAACCCAAGATGAATTTTTTTGTGAATAATTTCTTGAAAAACACCAAATATCCTTGATGGTTTCAATTTGATTATCATCACCCTTTAAAACCTTACCATCTAAATCCTTTACAACAGCAGTTTGTTCACTTGTAAATTCAACAAAAATATCTACTGTTTTATTTTTTGAAATATTCACATCTTTCATCATAATAGTTTTGAAACGAATAATTTCCGCAGAAATTGATTGTTTATTTTTTGAAAGATTTTTATTAAAACTTTCAAATTCTTTATAAATATTATCCGAAACCTTTAATTTAAGTTTTTCCATATGGTTTGAATAAAAAGATTTAAAAATATATTCAAAATTATCCTTTGCCCATGATAAAAAAGACTGTACTTCAAACCCCTTATCAATTTTCATTAGATTATGAACCTTTGTTTCGATACTTTCCTTTTTAATAGTTTCCAACACAAAATTTTGTAAATTGTTTTTGTTTTTAAAAATTTCAACAAATTTATCAACCCTTACCTTTTTTACATTAACAGGTACAGGTTTGCCATTATCATCATTTTCAGCCTTTAACATCCTATAC
>JAILLX010000045.1 GCA_024692925.1 bacterium | reverse complement strand
TTCTCTTTATAAAACTTTTTTAAATCAATTTTTCCATTTATAATATTACTCATTACATCTTTAAATTTATCAAAAGGTATATTATACTTATGTAATATATCGAAAAGATTACTACTCTTAACTCTAAAATAACGTTCTATATCATCATCACTTACATCAAAAATATCAAAACATCCTCTAAGATAACTATTCTTATTATCATCAAGTGCTACATAATGAGGAGCTTCTCCTATAGAAGAAAGTCGTACTCCTAGATTTTCCAACTTGTTCTGTGCTTTTGAGAATTTATCATATTTTTCAGTATCATTACCAATATCAGAGTAATCATCTTCTATTGTAGAATTTTTATAAACATTTCCACCCTCGGAATAATATTGTCCCATATGTAATCTTCTAGTATCACGAGTATATGCTTTTTTTGGTGTAATTTTTTCCTTTTTTGTTTCTGACATTTTATTCTCCTTTTTATTACTAATATCTCTCATGGTCCGCCCTCTATTTTAACAAAAAAAAAAAATAGTCAATTAGTTTCTATTATTTATCAGAATTTTCTTTAATTTTATTGACTGTGTCTGATTTTAGGGTATCATATTCCTATATTTTAATTTAGAGGTTTAAAATGGTAGATAAAAACGAAAATCAAAAACAAATTTTTCATTGGGCTGATCAAATTGCGGAAAAGGTTATAAGGGAAAAAGGTGACAAAGAAACCTATACCGTTGCAAGTGGTATTACCCCATCCGGTGTAGTTCACTTTGGAAATTTCCGTGAGGTTATTACTGTGGATTTGGTAGCAAGGGCATTAATGCAACGTGGTAAAAAGGTTCACTTTATTTACTCGTGGGATGATTATGATACTTTCAGAAAGGTTCCTGCAAATATGCCAAAGCAAGAGGAGTTAAAGGAGCTTTTGTTTCAACCTATTGTTGATGTGCCGGATCCATTTGAGGAATATTCTTCCTATGCCGAACATAATGAAAAGGTTTTCGAGCGTGATTTGCCAAGGGTTGGTATAACCTATGTTGATTTTATCTATCAGAATAAAAAATACCGTGCTGGCGACTATAACGAAAATATTATCCACATTATGGATAACAAGGACAAGGTTGGCGAAATACTCCAACAATTCAGGACAAGCGAGTTGGAGGAAGATTGGGCTCCGCTCCTTACATATTGTCAACATTGTAATAGGGATAGAATTTCCATTACTGGATATGATAAGGAAACAAAAACTATTACATACAAGTGCGAACTTTGTGGGTTTGAAGGTAAGGAAGATTTGAAAACTTCGAAACGTCTTAAACTTCCTTGGAGAATTGATTGGCCAATGCGTTGGGCATACGAAGGTGTCGATTTTGAACCAGGTGGTCGTGATCACTCCTCGGCTGGTGGTTCAAGGGATACTGCATCAATCATAATCAAGGAAATCTTTGGTAAAGATGCACCGGTTTATGCTGCGTATGATAATATTGGTATTAAGGGTTTCAATGGAAAAATTTCTTCGTCAAAGGGTAATGTTATCACCCTAAAAGAAATTTTGGATGTGTATGAGCCAGAAATGGTTCGTTGGATTTTTGCATCGTACAAACCAAATGCTGCATTCGATTTGGCTTTTGATTTGGATGTTCTTAAAAACTACGAAGATTTCGACAGGATGGAAAGAACTGTTTATGGATTGGAGCAGGTAAAGGAAGAAAAGAAAGCAAATGCGAAACGTATTTACGAACTTTCTCAACTTAATGCTGATGGCAAAATCCCAGAAGTTATGCCATTTCAACCAAGTTTCAGACATCTTTGCAATATTTTGCAAATCAATGATTTTGATATTGCAAAGGCTAGAAAATACTATGAATCTGAAATTAAAAATGAACGTGATGAAAGAAGATTTAATGAACGTGCGGAACGTGCGGTATTTTGGATTAAAAACCATGCACCGGAGGATTTCAAGTTCATTATAAATAAGGAAAAACGTTCTGATATTGAACTTTCAGAGGTGGAGGCAAAATTCATTTCTGCCCTTAAAACTGAACTTTCCGAAAATTGGGATAATTATCAAACTGATAAGGAACTTCAAAACAAAATCGGAAATATGGTTGGTGAGTTTGGTTTGACACCAGATATTTATAAGAAACTTTATCAAATTCTTATTAACCGTGATTTGGGTCCAAAGTTGGCTGGGTTTATAAGGAGTATTGGCCGAGAAAAAATTTTGAATTTGCTTTAGTTATTACCCCTCTTCGGAGGGGTGTTTTTTTGGATATGACACCCTACCCGTATTATGTCGAAGATGACGGTTAATGATAAAGAATGAAAGTAAAAAAAATCCCCCGCAAAAGCGAGGGAAATTTTTTAACTAAAACATTTATTCGTTTTCACCAGCATAAGGAATGCTATCAAGTATTGTTTCTGTTTTGAAGTTTACATCAACAAGATTATTTCTCAAAACATTTTCACATTTCTTAGCACTTTCAATAACTGGATTTATCTTTGACCATGCAATACCGCCAGTGACTGTTGAAGCACCAGA
This sequence comes from bacterium, assembly GCA_024692925.1. Lineage (GTDB taxonomy): Bacteria > Pseudomonadota > Alphaproteobacteria > Rs-D84 > CACZYB01 > CACZYB01. The sequence continues at coordinate 10,960 of JAILLX010000045.1, read as the reverse complement.
TGTACCAGTTGTCACACCAGCAAGAATAATTGTTGCAGTGTTAAGACCTTTCTTTGCATCATTGGATTTTTTATCACTGTTTGATAATGCAGATGTGACAGTTCCAGCTCCGGCTGTTGCTGTACCAACAGTGGAAATAATACCACTTGCCAAAGTCAAATTCTTAACGTTTTCAACGGCATTTCTGTTAAATGAACATGCATTTACAACTGCTTGTGCCTGTTCATGTATTTTTTGAGCTTCTTCTAATTCTACTGAATTTAAAGCATCACTGATATACTTTAAATCATTAAGACGATTATTACACTCATTAACTCTATCTAAAATACTACCTGATTTAGCTGAAGCAATATATGATGTAGTTGCAGAAACACCGGATGCAACAGTTGCACCAGCCATAAGACCAGTTGTCACATTACCAAGAGTCTTTGTGTCTGTATTTGCAGATTGTTGTGCAGTATATTCTTCAAGATTCATTGTAGCCATTTCATTCAAAGCCTTTACAACAACATCTTTTGATGCAGTAGTTTTTTCATTATCAGCTTTTTCAAGTTCTGCCTTCTTTGCTACAGCCTCATCATATGCAGATTTTTCCTTATCAATTTCTGCTATTACTTTATTGATTTCAGCTTTTCTTTCTTCTGTTGTACCTTCTTGATTCAATTCTGTTTCAAGTTGAGATTTTTCCGCAGAACGATCATTATATGCACTTAATTTTTCAGTTAAGGACTTAATGTTCTTATCTTCTTTTTTATCGTTTAGACCTTTATATTTTTTATTAACTTCTTTAGCTAATTCTTTTGTTTCACTAACAACTGCATTTAATTCTTCTGTTGTTAATTCAGTATTAATTTTTTCCTTATTAGCTTTTACCTTTTCAATCCATGTGTTATAAGGTTCTGTAAAATCTTTACCAGCATTTGCTATAGCCTTATTATCTTTAGATGCTTTTACTATAGATGTACCAACAGCAGCTCCTGCGGCAAGTGTACCAGCACCACTTGAAATAGTAGATGCAGCATTAAGATTTTTTATTCTTTCTAATTCACTTGCAATACCTGAACATTCAGCAGATACTTCAGCAAGTTGCAATGCATATTTTTGTTTTAATTCTTTAAATCTTGCAACTTCTTCTGGGTCAGTACCAGCATTTTCATCAACTACGCATTTTGTACCATCAATTTTATAGCCTGCGTTACATGTGATTGGGTTTCCGGTTGTTGCATCGCATGTTGCAATATTATCTCCGCATGATACACATTCTGTGGAACCTGCAGTTGACCATGTTCCAATTGGACACAAATTACATCCGTTTGAGCCGTTGAAGTATGTTCCGGCACCACAACCTGAGGCATCACTAATAGTATCTGCATTAATATTTCCAGTTGCACCAGTTGATGCACTTGCATTAGATGCTTCAAGTGTCTTTTTATATTTAGCCACACTCATATGGCGAGATCTTTTTCTACCACGTTGTGCATTTGCATCTCCGTTTGCGAAAATGCTAGCAAAACAGAGAAGTGAAAGTGTTAATATACTGACTTTATGTTTCATATTTTTCTCCTTTTTATAGATTTCTCCCAGTATGTTGCTTTGATTGTACCACATTTTTTAATATGTTGCAAATAAAAAAAAGCCTAAAAAGGCTTTTTTGTAAAATTTTTTAACTGTTTTTTTATTTTGTCGTAGGAACAACAGGTTTTTTCTTTGAGGCTTCTTGTTTAATTGCCTCTTTTTTAAGTTCCTCTTTTACCTTATCTTCGGGAATTTTGTTGATAGTTGGAGATTTTATTTCCTTTACTTCAACACCATTTTTTTCAGCCATAGTTTCAACAAATGACCTTGTTCCTTCGTGACGGGATACCAAAAATGCAAGCAAAAGGCAAATTATAAAGAACATTGCACCCAAAATATAGGTCAACTTTGTAATAAGATTACCAGCACTTCTTGCAGTAAAGATACCATTTTTGGAACCTGAACCACCCATACCCAAAACACCGCCTTGGGACTTTTGAAGAAGGATTATTCCAATAAGTAAAACTACTACTATGATATTAAGAACGAGAAGAATATTTATCATTTTTTTTCCTTTTTTTATGTATTTTGCCTAAATATAAATCAATTTTTAAATATAATCAAGAAAAATCGGGGGCTATGAAAAAATACCTTGTATTATTCTTTTATTTCTATAGAATGAAAACGTTAAATAAATGAAGGAGTTTAAAAATGAAAAAATTGTTTATTTTACCTTTAATACTTTGTGCATGTTCTCAATTTGATGTATTAAAAGAAACAATCAAAAATGATAACTGTCAAGGTTATGAAGCTTTTGAAGTTTATCAGGTTGGTTCAAATTATGTACTTGCAAAGGCTTGTGACGATACACTTTTTGGAAAATGTCATTATACAACTGCTGTGAAACTTGCAAAGGAAGCAGGTATCACATATTATGATTCACAAATGGTGGAAATTCCTGCTGGAAAATGTGCTGTACACAGTGGAATTTATGAATATAAGACTGGACTTGGTGAAAAGAAAACTATTCCTGTTGTGACATTCGAAGATCGTCGTTTACCAAATCCTGATTATGTAAAATAATTGTTGGAATAAAAAAAAAGGACCAGTGTTAGTGCTGGTCTTTTTTTGATTCATTACTATAATTTATGGATTTTCAAGTTTGCGAGAACCAATAATTTTTATTTCATATTCAAGCATAATACCAAATTTTTCGTAAACCATCAACCTTACCTTTTCCGCTAAATCCTCAATATCAGCAGAGGTTGCATTATCCTCGTTCACAATGAAATTTGCATGTATTGGAGAAACAACTGCACCACCCAATTTCATCCCTTGGCAACCGGCTTCCTTTATAAGTTTCCATGCAGGTTGTGCAGAACTTGGGTTTTTAAATGTTGAACCAGATGTTTTTGTGTATGTTGGTTGTGCAGAATCTTTCTTTGTTTTAATTTCTTCCATCTTTGCAAGGATTTCATCCTTTTTACCCTGAGATCCACGAATTACAACTGATGTAAAAATCCAATCCGATGGAATAGAACATTTACGATATGAAAAACCACATTCAGAAAGTAGGAAAGTCCTTTTTTGACCATCAACCTTATGTACTGCATCAATAGATACAACAATATCTTTCATTTCACCATTAAAACAACCAGCATTACTTAAAATTGCACCACCAATTGTTCCCGGAATTCCGAATAAAAACTCCATCCCAGAAATATTATTTTCAGCACAATATTTTGAAATAGCAATGCTTGAGGTAAAAGCACCACATCTTAATGTTGTATCATCAATTTTTTCAATTTTTGAAAAATTATCATTCTGAACTCTTATTATTATACCATTAAACACACCATCACGTATAAGGACATTAGAGCCAAAACCAATAACATGAATAGGCATATCCTTTGGTGCCTTTTTCAAAAACATTGATAAATCATCAACATCACGTGGAGAAAAATAAACTTCGGCAACACCGCCGGTTTTAAACCTTGTTATATTAGCAAGTTCATAATCTTCAAGTAATTCGCCTTTTACTTTTGGTAAATCTTTCATAATAAGCTTTCTATTTTGTTAGTAAATCTGGAAGTGTATAAATCATATGCTTTATATCCCCAGCACCAAGTGATACAATTATATCACCAGATTTGGCAAAAGACAATACAATCTCTTTAATTTCATCAAAGTTATTGATTTTAAAGGATTTTTTCTCACCAAGTTTTTGCATTGCATCATAAAAATCATTATGAGTTTTTGCATTTTCCGAAGATTCTCCGGCTGCATAAACTGGCATACAAATGACATAGTCTGCGTCCTTAAAACATTTTAAGAAATCATTAAATAAATCGGTCAATCTTGAATATCTATGAGGTTGGAAAATTGCAAAAATTTTTCCATTACCAGCAATACTTTTAGCCATAGCAAGAGTTGTTTCAATTTCCTTTGGATGATGACCATAATCATCAAAAATTGTAATTCCGTTTACATTAGCAACCCTTGTAAAACGATGTTGTGTTCCGGTAAATTCAGAAACGGCTTCTTTGATTTTAGCATCAGAAATGCCTAAAAATTTTGCAACAGCAATTGACGCAAGAGAATTAAGAACATTATGTCTTCCAAAAAGTGGTAATAAAATATCCTTAATAATATTTCCATCAGAAAACTTTACATCAAAATGAGCACCATTTGTATCAAATGAAATATTTTCAGCCATAACATCAGCATCATTATCAATTGCATAAGTCATAACTGTTTTTTTACCTTTTGCCTCCAATGCCAACTCCAACGCAACCGGATGATCAGCACATGCAACAAGCAAACCATTTGACGGAATCCTTTCGATAAAATTTCTGAAATAATTTTTAAGATTATCAAAAGTTTTATAAAATTCCATATGCTCAGCATCAATATTTGTAATAATTGCAATATCAGTTGTGTAATGCTTTATATTTCCAAATGCTTCACATGCTTCCGCAACAATAAAATCACCCTTACCTACTTTTGCATTAGAATTATAACGGTTCATAATACCGCCATCAATAATTGTTGCATCAAGACCTGCAACATCAAGCATTGTTCCAACAAATGATGTAGTTGTTGTTTTTCCATGTGTGCCGGAAACAGCAATTGATTTTTTAAGAGTAAATACATATTGGAGCATTTCTGCACGCTCAATAAGTGGAAGACCACGTTTTTTTGCTTCAACTATTTCAACATTTGTTTCAGGTACAGCAGATGAAAACACAATATAATCTGCACCATCAATATTTTCAGGTCTGTGTCCGACAAAAACCCTTGCACCCATATTTTTAAGGGCAAGCATATTTTCACCTTCAACTTCATTAGAACCTTGAACACCAAAACCTGTTTTAAAAAGAACTTCGGCAATAGAACTCATTCCAATACCATCAATACCAATAAAGTGAAAAACTTTTGATTTTGGAAGTTCTTTTAAGTCTATATTTAACAATTTAAAAACCTTTTTTATTTTTTATTAAATCATCAGCCAATTTTGCAATATTTTTAGCTGCATCATTTTTAACTTGGAAGATTTTAGCTTTTTTTGCCATATTTTCAAGTAATTTTTCATTTTTTACCATTTTTTCTAGGACTTTATGCAAAGTTTTGGCAGAAAACTCCGGTTGTGGAATAATTTCGCCACCACCAACCGAGGTTATTTGCTCTGCATTTATAAATTGTTGTCTATCCTTATGCATAATAGGAATAAAAATAGATGGTCTGCCAACAGTTCCGACCTCTAACACCGTAGAGGCACCAGAACGACCTATAAAAATATTAGATTTTGCTAAAAGTTCGGCTGGATTATTAAAAAATGGTTTTATTTCAGCCTTTACACCAATTTTTTTGTAAAACTTTTGAATTTTTGAAACATCTTCGGCAACGACCTGTTGATAAACAAAAAATCTATCCTTTTCTTTTTTATCGAACAAAGAAATTGCCTTTGAAACTATATCACCAAAAATTTTTGCACCTTGGGAACCGCCCATAATAACAATTGTAATAGGCTTGCCACCATTTACCGATGTAAAAGGAGTATTTGCAACAGCCCTTACATCTTCACGTAAAGGAAGACCTGTAAATTTAACATTCGCCTGTGGTGGAATTTTTTTTGTATCCTTAAATGACACCATTGTAATATCTGCAAATTTTGAAAGAAGTATATTTGCATTTCCCAAAATAGAATCAGCATTATGAACTAGTGTTTTTTTGCCAAGAATTTTTCCCCATAAAACAACTGGTACTGAAATATATCCGCCCATACCAATAACAGCAACAGGACGAATCTTTAACATAAAATACAAGGTTTGCATAAAACCTATGGCAAGTTTGCAAAGACTTCTTAATCTGTAAAAGAAACTTTCGCCACTCATACCGCCACCGATAATAACAGAAATATTTTCAAATTTATCAGCAAATCTTTTTCCCCTTTTGTCAGTAATAAGATAAACCTTATATCCAATATTTTCCAAAGCCTTTTTTATTGAAGAAGCAGGAAATAAATGTCCACCTGTTCCACCAGCACCAATAACTATTCTTTTATTTTTCATTTTCTATCTCCGTAAATTTTGATCTTGAAGTAATGATAAAATAATTCCTATTGCAAAACAAGAAGAAATAAATGATGAGCCACCATATGAAATAAATGGCAAAGTCATACCCTTTGTTGGTCCCATACCCAATGACATAGAAAGATTATACATAATCTGGAATGCAATATAACTTATTATTCCAATACCTGACAATACTACAAAATTATCATTTTTCATTTTTAATCTGTAAAGTATGTGAAGTATTAAGACAAGAAATACAACAATTACCAATGAAGAAAGGACTGGACCTATTTCCTCAATAACTGCAGTAAAAATAAAATCAGTATGAATATCCGGTACAACAGTTTTTAGATTATTAGCATGACCACCAAACAAAAAATTTGATTCTTTAATCGCATCCAATGCTTTTGCCAACTGATAATTATCATCATTTAAAAATTGATTAATTCTGTGGGTAAAATGTGGAAAAAATGCATACAAAACAAGCAAGCCTAAAATACCTACAATAATAAGACCTCCTATTATAAATAAAGATATACCGGCAACAAAAACTTCGGCTAAAAATATAACAAAAAAGGTAATTGTCATACCAACATCAGGTTGAAGAAGAAGTAAAGCACATACTGTTGTCAAAAGACCTATTAAAAATAATATATAATTTTTTTTCCTTCTTTTAAAATCCTTGATTTTTTCAATAACTTTTTCTGTTTTAATTTTTTTACTGAAATCTTTTATTCTGACCAAAATCATAGCAATAACTATTGCAAAAAATGGTTTTAAAAATTCGGATGGCTGTATTTTCATAAAGCCAAGATTTATCCATCTTGTTGCACCTTTTGTCCTTGCGGAAAAAAATGTTAAGAAAACTAAAAACACAAAACCTAGGAATCCAGCTATTCCAATTTTTCGAATATGTTCCAACTTAAACAACGATGATACAAGCATAGAAGATATTCCAATCCAAAAATAAACCCCTATGTTTTTAATGAAATTATATTCATCATGAAGGCCCATTCTTCGAGCTTGGTATGGGCTTGCTGAAAATTGAATTAGGACACCAAAAACAATAAGTGTAAATACACAAAAAAGTACGACCTTGTCTACACCAAGCCACCATTTAGTCAGCCAATTATTTTCGGTACGTCGTATAAACATATATTAGCCTAGTTTTTTTGCATATTTTTCTTTTATTTCCTTAAACAAAGATTTGAAATGATCGCCACGCTCTTCAAAAGATTTATATTGATCAAATGATGCAGTTGCCGGAGATAAAAGTATAACTGGTTTTTGAGATCTTCCCTTTTTTAAATCTTTGATTGCAAGTTTGAATGCTTTATACACTGCCTTTTGTAATTTATGGCATTTATAAGATGGTAATACATTTTTTGTATCGTTATAAAATTGTTTTTCACATTCACCAATGACAAATACTCGTTTAATCCTACCATCACTAAGTTGTGGTTTTAAAATATCGATACCACCCTCTTTTTGACGGCCACCAATAATCCAATAAATATCTGTCAAAGAATCAATTGCATATTTTACAGATTCAGCATTGGTTGCCTTTGAGTCATCAATAAATTGAACACCAGCAAATGTTCCGACATTTTCAACCCTGTGTTCCAATGTTTTAAAACTTTTGATTGAGGCAATAATTTTGCTTGTTGAAAGCCCTGTCTTTTTAACAGCAGCAAACACAGCAACAATATTTTGCCAATTGTGTTTTCCACGAAGATTTGAAAGTTCCTTTAAATCAAGGATTTCTTTTTTTTCGCCCTTTGTATTATCAATTAAAATACCATTTGATGAAACATAATATCCATTATCAATTTTCTTTGATATAGAAACAGGAATATTCTTTGATTTAGGTTGCTCCTTATTAAGTTCCGTAAATATTTTCTTTGTATAAGAATCATCAACAGCAACTATATTAACACCTGCCTTTCCAGATGACCTTGTAAATATTTGTTTTTTAACAGCAACATAACCATCCATACCATTATGTCTTGAAAGATGATCTGGAGTTATATTCAAAAGAATTGAAATATCAAAATCGATTGACGGAGAAAGTTCTATCTGATAACTAGACATTTCAAAAACATAATATCCATCACTGCCAAGTATTGGTAAATCAAAAACTGGAATACCAAAATTTCCACCAATAGCACAAGGAATTCCATTTTCTTTTAGTATATGATAGATAAGTGCAGTAGTTGTTGATTTTCCATTTGTTCCTGTAATACCAATATAGTTTGCATCCTTGTATGATGAAACAAAAAGTTCTATATCAGAAACAATTCTTACACCATGTTCCTTTGCCAACTTTGCAACAGGATGTGGTGCAGGATAAGTATGCGGAATTCCTGGACTGATAATCAAAAGATCTATTTTTGAAAAATCCGCAGTTTTTAAATCTTGAACTACGACCTTAAGTTTTGAAGCCTCCCGTCTTAAACTTTCCTTATCATCCCAACCAATAACATGTACGCCACGAAGTTTTAATTCACGTGCAACAGCCATACCTGTTTTTCCAAAACCCAAAATAGCAACAGTTTTATTCAATAGTTTATTTATCATTTTTTCCTCTGAAATTATCTTATTTTAAGTGAAGATAAAGCAATCAAAGCAAGTATTATAGAGATAATCCAAAATCTTATAACAACAGTTTGTTCGCTCCAACCCTTTAATTCAAAATGGTGGTGGATTGGTGCCATACGGAAAAGTCTTCTTCCCCTGAATTTATATGATGCAATTTGAAGCATTACAGAAATAGCTTCCATAACGAAAATTGCACCACAAATAAGGAGTAAAAATTCATTCTTTGTAATAACACTTATTACACCAAGTGCAGAACCCAAAGCAAGTGAACCAACATCACCCATAAATATTTTTGCTGGATATGCGTTAAACCATAAAAATCCAAGAACTGAACCAATGATTGCACCGATTAAAACAGTCACTTCGCCAACACCTGGAACATATGGCAAGAAAAGATAAAGTGAATAATCAGCCCTACCTATTAAATATGATACTAGCAAAAATACGGCAAATGAACTTGTCATTGTCATACTTGCAAGCCCATCAATTCCATCAGTAAGATTTACGGCATTCGCAGTTCCAACAATCACAAAGGCTACAAAAATAAAATAAAGTATTCCTAAATCCCACAAAACATTTTTAAAAAATGGTAATGTAATTGTCATTTTAAATTCATTTGGCATAAGACTATAGATACCAAAACAAATTATACCACTTAATGTAAACTGAAGAATCAACCTTAATTTTGCAGAAAGTCCACGATATGCATTTCCATGAACCACCTTGAAATAATCATCAATAAAACCTATAACTCCAAAAGAAAACATTGTGAAAAGAACAATCCAAACATATCCATTACTCAAATTACACCATAAAAGTGATGAAATTAATATTGAAAATAGGATAAGCACACCACCCATAGTTGGGGTTCCCTGTTTTTTAAGATGAGATTGTGGACCTTCCTTTCTTATTGGTTGTGTAAATTTTGTTTTTATAAAATTTATAAATCTTTGCCCAAAAAAGATATATATAAAAAGGGATGTCAAAAGTGATGCCCCTGTTCTGAATGTAATGTACCTGAATAAATTGAATATACCATCAAAATTTGAACTTAAACTATAAAACATTTTAAACCTCTTTCTTTAGTTTTTTGTATTATAGCACAAATTTAATTGATTATTAAGTATTTTTTTATTTTTTTGAAATTTTAAGGTCAAGATTCAATATTGGACTTATATCCTCGATAATTTTTGCTGAAACAGGAACAGTAGTACATGCCGCAGTATCACACCCATTATTATTTGCCTCATCAAGCATAATAAGCATTGTATATTTAGGTTTATCCGTTGGGAAAACAGAAAGGAAAAATGTGCGTGTTTTTGAAGTATCATACTTTCCATTTACAAGTTTGTATGATGTTCCTGTTTTTCCACCAACCAATATATTATGAAGATTTGCCATATATCCTGTACCATTTGTGACAACAAGTCGCATCAATTTTCGCATTGCATCCGAAGTTTCTGGACTTACAACCTGATAAGACTTGAATAAAGAATTTTCATCACGTTTAAGTATTGTAGGATTTATAAACAAACCATCATTGACAATAGCATTAACCGCAGTCACAACATGAAGCATTGTTGGAGATAAACCATATCCATAACCTATTGTCGCATTTGCGTGTTCATTCCATTCACGTGGCAAAAGTGGTTGTCCTCTCTCTGGTAATTCAAAATTTATTTTTGTAAGAAGATTTAATTCATTTAAAAATTCTTTTTGCTTTTCAATACCTAAATCCTTTGCAATATTTGCCATAACAATATTTGATGAATAAATAAATCCTTCTGCCATATTCAAAAGCCATTTTTTAGGATGCGAATCTTTTACCCTATGACTTCCGACCATAAAAACTTTTGAAACATCAAATATTTTATCATTTGGATATCCATTTTCAATTGCAAGTGCAGTATTGAAAATTTTCATAACAGAACCTACTTCATAAACATCTAAAGTCGTATGGTTGTTATACAGAGGATTTGATACAACATTTTTATACTCGCTATTGTAAAAATCAGGAAGAGATACCATTCCCAAAATTTCACCAGTTTTCACATCAATAACAATACCACCTGCACTTTTTGCACCGTATTCTTCCATTGCATTTACAAGATTTTGACGAATCGAATCTTGTATATATATATCAACTGAAAGAGCAATAGGTTTTTTCGAATCGACAAGGTTATTATCATCAATATATTTTTCTATTCCACCCATTGCCTTGTTATCAATATCAACATTTCCGATTATATGAGAAAATAAATTTGATTGTGGAT
>JAILLX010000035.1 GCA_024692925.1 bacterium | reverse complement strand
AGAATGAGCATCTAATCTATTTGATTTACCTGTTGCATCATAGTCAACATAAAGTGTCAACATAGCCATATCTGTTGCTTGCCAGTTTCCTGAAACAACAACATTTGAGCTATCAGCTTTATCAAATCCATCTTTATCAATAAATTTCTTATATTTATAAGCAATATTCATTGACCAATCATCAGAAAATACAAGTTGACCTTCTACACCCATATTCCAGTATGATGTATCACCAAGTTCTTTTTTATCATAATCTTTTTTATCATCAGTATCATACATATAGCCAGCATTGAAAGCCATAATGAAATCTTGACCAAGGTTCAAACCAAGTTTTGTTCCGATGAAAACGCCAGTATCTTTTTTACCATAATCTTCGATTGGAAGAGTGATAGAATATTGATCAACCATATCATCGGCAATATCAATACTTACACCAGCAGTAATATCCCAAACCAAGTCTTGATTTGCAACTGGTCTATACAAACCACCGATTGTCATATTTGACACTTGGCTATCTTTGCCATAGAAGTTTGCATCTTTAGACATCCAACCATAACCAATCGCAGCAGATATTGCCCAATCTTGGGAAATACCATAACCAAATTCTTCTGTTAATGCATAAGAATCATCATGATGATCAACAGGAGTATAGTTAAAGTTAGTCTTGGAATAAAACTTTCCTTCCATAGGTTTATACATAGGATTCTCCATATTTGATAAAGATGGAGTAATCATATTTGCACTATTATTTCCTTGATACATCTGAGCAGATGCCATTGAGGAAATAAAAGTAGCTGTTGCCAAAGTTAATAGACTTACTTTTTTCATAATTATTATCCTTTCTTTGTGTTAAAACTCACAACTCTCATTTGTGGAATTGCTTAATTTCAACTATAAATAGAAAAAAGGATTAAATCAACAAGTAGATTTTCCTAATAACGTATTAAAATCTTTAACAAAACAACTAACCATAAATTGTTTACTTTCCACCCTATCAACACCAATCAAACTTTTAGCCAATCTTATACTATCGTCAATAACAAAACCATTTGATAAATGATTATCAAATAAAAAATCCACACCCAAAGATTGTGTACTTTTCACCTCTTCAAATATTGCATTCAAGTGATTGATTGTTGAATTAGAAGAAAAAAGACCTGATGCGGTTTTCAAATAATCAATTTTATATTTTGAAAGTAAATAAACCACACCCTTAAGATTCGATGGAGTTTTTAAAAAAGAAGATTCGCACGAAATTTTTACTTTTTTAACACCTTTTGCCTCGGCAATTGCCTGTAAACATTCATCCATTTTTGATGGAATATTTTCAATATCCACATCAAAGAAAAACGGAGGTACAAAAACTTCTATTACATCAGCCCCCTTATTACACGAAGTTTTTATCCTACGAAAAACTTCATCCAATGACATATTTCCATCAAAATTATTTACAATAGAATTAAGTGATACATCCGAAAGTTCCAACCACTTCCAAACATTTTCAACATATTCATCCTTAACTGAAATACTTCCGACCTGATTATCCACCGCAGTTTTACAAAGTCCAATCAATGCAAAATCATCAAATTCTTTAAGATTTGCATAAAGGTTTATATATTTAAAATCTTCCTTTTTAAGAAAAAGTTCTTGCATTATTTTCCTCTTGTAAAAAAGTCATCTTTTATTATAATAACATAAATTAAAGGAATATTAAAGGATGAAAAAATTTTTTATTTGTTTTTTTGTAATAGCAAGTTGCTTAACTGCTTCTAATGTTAATGCTCAAAGTATGCTTGCAACAAACAAAAATGATAAAATCGACCAATCTGAAAACACCCAAATAACGGCTGACTTATTTCCTAAAACAAGCCATTATATGCATGATTTGAATATGCGTTTAGTTTATGCATTAAAACCTGCACTTGATGAATACAAAGAAGAAAAAATTTCATTTATCCATAGGGGATTTTCAAATTTTTTAAAAAATTTACAGGAACCTCTTAATGCAGCAAACTCACTTCTTCAACTTGACTTTACAAGCACATTTAAAACACTTGGACGATTCGTTATAAATACTACTGCTGGTATTGGCGGTGTTATGGATGTTGCCGGACATATGGGACTTAAACGTGATAATCGTGATTTCGGACAAACACTTGGTGTATGGGGTGTTCCAATGGGTGGATTCTTTGTTATGCCATTTTATGCACAAACAACAACTCGTGATTTTGCCGGAACAATTGTTGATACAGTATACAATCCTATAAATTATTATACAACATGGGGTGTTGGATTATTCCTTAGTGTTTCAATCGGACTTATGGAATTATATGAAAATTATGATTTCATCATTGCCACAAATGAAACTGCAGTTGACAGTTATGAAACATTTAAAACTATGTACCTTCAACATAGGAAAAATATGATTGAGGAACATCAGCTATTCTTTAAAGATAGCCCAAAGGAAGACGAAGAAAAAAATAAACTTGGTGGTTCATACGACTACGATTTTGATATGGAGTTTTAAAATTATAAAAAAGAGTATTACACAGGACAGAATAAAATTAAATGTATGGATGAAAAAAAATTATCCATCACTTACCCTTTCACATTTACAAAAGCTTTGCCGTAAAGGGGAGATTCGCATAAATGGTTCCCGCACATCGGCAACTGCATCTTTGGTTTGCGGTGATGAAATAAAACTTCCACCATATATCGTTGAATATGAAAAAACTCCGGATGTAATTGTAAAAAAAGATGCAAAATACACACGTGAAGATATTAACGACATACTTAAAACTATAATATACGAAGATGATGAAATTTTAGTTTTAAATAAACCTGCCGGTCTTGCAACCCAAGGTGGAAGTGGCATAACAAAACACATAGATTCACTTATCAATATTGCACTTCCTGAATATAACGGAAATCTTCGTTTAACTCACCGCATTGACAAAGAAACAAGTGGTGTTTTGGTAATTGCAAAAAATTACGATTCCGCCCTTAAAATGACAACATTATTTAAGGAGCAAAAAATTCATAAAACATACCACGCCCTTGTTTATGGAAATTTTGATGATAAAAAGAAAGAAGGCATCATCAAGGAACCAATCATTGATATGACATCAAAGGTAAACGAAAAGGGTGAACACGAAGCAAAATATGCTTTCACCGAATACAAAGTTCTTGATGAAGCATTCGGCACATTAAGTCTTGTTGAATTTAAACCTAAAACTGGTCGTATGCACCAACTTCGTATCCACTCATCCCATATCGGACATCCAATAATTGGTGATTTTAAATATGGCAAGGGTGATGAATTTGCAAAGTTAAAAGATTCTTTTGAAATAGAAATTCCTCGTAAACTTTATTTACATGCATATATGATTGAAATAGAAGGTAAACCTTTGATAAAAGCTGAATACCCTACCCATTTTAAAAAGATATGCAAATATCTAAATTTTTAAAAGGAAACAAAAATGAAAAAGCAAAAAAATAAAAAAACTCCACATAAAATATTAGACGTTTCATTTAACCTATATAAAAAAGTAAAATTTTTTATTCGACTCGCTTTGGTCACTGTAATTGCAGGTATAATAGGTATTGTAATCATAATAAAAAATACTGATCCAAATAAATATAAGGATGATATAACAATCTCCATTGAAAAAATGACTGGCAATACCGTTAAAATAAACGGTGATTTAAAATGGAAAATATTTTCGTTTGAACCTGCCATAAAAATCGAAGAACTTTCCATCAAAAATGAACCATGGGGAAAGGCGGAAAATATATTCACGGCACAAAATATAACTGCTACTGTATCTCTTAAACATTTATTAAAAAGACAGATTGCTCTTAACACACTTATTATTGATGAACCAAAAATTTATTTAGAAGTTTCTCCAAAGGGTATAAGAAATTGGCACATAACCGAAGAAAAGAAAAACAAAATTGAAAAAAATAAAAAAGAAAAATTAAATACCGGCAATACCGAAGAATTTCAACTTGATATGAAAAGTATACATATAACAAATGCCGAAATTTTTTATAACAATCGCCAACTTAAAAAAAGTGATAGCCTTAAAATTTCAAACATACTTATAACATCAAAAGATTATATCGCACCAATTTTTTTCAGTATTGCAACAGAATATAAAAACACACCTATAACTGGAAATTTCAAAACCGATTCGCTTAAAAGCATAATTGATGATCCAAATAAAATTCATCTTACTGGTATAATTGATATAAACAATCTTAAATCAAATTTTTCCGGAATAATCAACTATGAAAAAAATGCACCATCTGTATCAATGACATTATCCATATCTGCTCCGGATTTACAGGAATCTCTTAAACACCTTGTCGATTTACCAAAATTTGCACCAATAGATGGAAGTATTGAATTAATTGCAACCCAAACGTTTTTATCATTAAAGAAAATAGATTTAAAATACCTAAGTGCAAATCTTACTGGAAATGCAGAAATCAATTTACAAAAAAATAATAAACCAAATATAAAGGCAGATTTGCTTATACCATTTTTTGACATACCAAATCTTTTCTATCCACAATGGGAAAAGGCATATTTTAATCGTTTAGCAACTGGTGAAAAAAAGCCATCATCCCCATCAAAACATATTGAAAATCCAAAGGCATTTCGTGATATTCCACTTCCTGTATCTGAACTTAATTGGGTTGATGGTAATATAAAGCTTAACATTAGTAAATTAAAAGCTATGCCAGAAATGGAAATCGAAGATATAAAACTAAATGTTATATTAAATAATGGTCAGGGAATTATCTCACCATTCTCTTGCAAATATATGGGTGGTACAGTTCTCCTTAATGGTATAGCAAGCAACAAAAACAATACATTTAATGGTGAAATTACTGTAAAAGTAGAAGATGTTAATGTCGGTAAAATTATTGACAGTACAGGTTATAAAAAATTCTTTACCGGTGGAAATACAAATATTGATGCAGTCCTAAGGGGATATGGTCCAAACCTTGCAACTTTTATGAAAAACCTTAATGGATATATAAAGGCGTACACTACTGATAAAATGATTGGTTATAAGGTTGAAAATATCCTTATGGCAAATGATTTAATTTCATCAATATTCAAATTTATTGGCAATGATATAATTGGCACCATTGCACAAAAAGATAAGAAAAAGGAACAAAGTGAAATTCAATGTATCGTACTTAATCTTAACATTGAAAATGGTAAAACCATAAGTAATCGAGGCATAGCAATGCAAACTGAAACTGCAAACATCATTATTGACGGGCTTGCAAACCTTGGTGATGAATATGTCGATGTTTCAATTATTACTGTTGTAAAAGAAGGTTTTCGTGTATCAAACACCCTTACTGAAATGATTAAGATACAAGGTCCAATTGCTGAACCAAATATCATAATAAATAAGGATGGAGTAATAAATAATGTCGCAAAAACAGCCTTTTCAACCGCACTTGTCGGTGCATTAACTGGTGGTGTCACCCTTATCACAACAGGATTAGGTTTGATAACAAAATCATGGTTAAACAATATACAATCCGACAAACACCCTTGCCTTACTGCATTCGAAGGAAAGGCAAGCAAATATCCCGAAGATTTTTCCAATCAGGTTATTATAAAGGAAAAACTTCAAAATGATATAGAGGAAGAAAAGGAACGTTTGGATTCTATTACAAATAAAAAAATCGAAAATGAAAAACAAAAAATAAAATCCTTGTAATATCTACATTGTCCTTGCAATGACAAATGTTTATGTCATTCCGGACTTAATCCGGAATCCACAATCCGACATAGTATCCGCTGTCACCCTGAACTTGTTTCAGGGTCTAAGATCCCGAAATAAATTCGGTATGACAGTTGCAATTCTTGTTATTAAAGTAGCCCTGACACTGGAATCCAAATATTTCAAGGCTTCGATTTTGACCTATCTTCGAAAAATTTACCTGCGGGGATGTAGAGGGCGGAGAGCCTAGACTTTCGGGCTATATCGTAAACAAAAAAAACCTCCCGATTGGGAGGTTTTTAAATTTTATATAATTCAAAGAACTATGCAGGAATAACAGAAATATAAGTTCTTCCTTTTGCATCACCCTTTTTGAATGAAACATTACCATCAACAGTTGCAAAAATGGTATAATCAGTTCCCATACCAACATTTGTTCCTGGGTGATATTTTGTTCCACGTTGACGAACGATAATAGTACCACTTGTCACTTTTTCGCCACCAAAGTGTTTAATTCCTAATCTTTTTCCTTCGGAATCACGACCGTTCTTTGAGCTACCGCCAGCTTTCTTATGTGCCATTTTTTACCTCTTTATACCTTATTATGCAATTATATCAGTTATTTTAATAACAGTTAAATATTGTCTGTGACCTTGTTTTCTTCTGTAGTTTTGTCTTCTTTTCTTTTTGAAAACAATAACCTTGTCATCACGAATTTGGTCAACAACTTCAGCTTTTACTTTTGCACCAGCAACCAAAGGTGTACCAACCTTGTCACCAGCCATAAGAACTTCTTCAAAAACAACTTCTTTATCAGCATCAAGTTTTTCAACTGTAAGAGTTTCACCTTTTTGAACTTTATATTGTTTTCCACCAGTTTTAAATATTGCAAACATTTTTATTTACCTCGATTCTTTAATAATGTTTTAAAAATATATAATACTATGCTTTAAAAGTCAATCTTTTTATTAACTATCTTTCATTTTTTGGACCATTATCCAACGGATTAAACTTTTTACTGTCAAAATCATACGGTCCAACATTTTTAATAGTAGGATTTTTCTTTTTCAATTCATCCTTATGTTCAAGTTCATATCTTTTTATGGATTCTTCAATAGATTGATCCAAAGTGACATTATCTGGCGAACATTTCATTGAAAATAAAGAAGACAATGACATTCTTAAAGCAATCATATCTTCCTTAAATTTCTTTGGATCTTCGGCATAAAAAATTTCGGTTGAACGTCTTTTATCATACTCTTTTAATGCAGCCCTGTAATATTTTGCAAGTTCCTTATCATCAGCAACAAACAAATCCATACAATTTCTGATAAAGTTTAAATCAAAACCAACTTCAGTAGATTCAACAATATAATAAGTCAAATTAAAAATATTTTCAGGATCTTCTGGATCAATATGAGGAAACTTAAACGACTTTGCTAAATGCAAAAGATTTGTTTCTTCATAAAATGTAGATTTTAAATAATCTGCATTAAATGCCTCTATGTATAAATAAGCAGTAGTATCCAAATTATTTTCCATAAGTTGATTACACATATCTAGATATTCGTAAATTTTTCTAAACCTTAACATATTATATTCACGAATCTTTAACATATTATCAGGCATTT
>JAILLX010000024.1 GCA_024692925.1 bacterium | reverse complement strand
GACTGGTGAAGTCTTACACTGTGATTGCGGTTATCATGCACAAGGAATGGTAAACCTTGATCACATCCGTGAATCAGGTGAACTTTTAACTCAATTTGCAGACAGACTTGATAAAAAAGATTAAGTTTATTTTTCATCTATTTAAAACTCTCACATATGTGGGAGTTTTTTTTATTGCTAATACTTATTTTTTATAGTATAATCAAAACATATACATATTATTTAGGGAAAAGGAAAATGAGAAAAAGTATATACATTGCATTATTTGCATCACTTATTCTTACGGAAACAACTGTTGTTAACGCAGGTCGTGGAAGTAAAAAAAGTGTTCGTGCATCGACTTCAAAACGTGCTGGCACAACTGGTGCAGTAAGAAGACGTGCCGCATCTACGGCTTCGGTACAATCCGGCTCAACATCATCAAGTTCATCATCATCATCTTCTTCTTCGACAACAGAAGAAAAGGATGTAAATGCTTGTGAACAAATTTTCTATGAGTGTATGAATGAAAAAACTCAAGAATCTCTTATGGCAAACGAGGCGTTATATACTGATTACGAGGATTTAATTTCAGAGTTTTATTCTGGTATGAAAACACCTGTTTTTAAATGTATTTATTCTGATGATGTAAAGGCACTGTATTCAAAATATAACTATGGTTTTGAATTAAATGATTCTTCAAGTCGAATTGAAAGAATAAGAAGAAATTCTATATATTATTATATGTACTTAAAGGAAAACGCAACAGAGGCTATAAATAAAAAAATTATTGCTCCTCAAATTCATAAGGATGTTTTATCTTTGGCAAAAACCGATAAAAAAACATCAAACCAAGTTGATCCAAATATGTGGGATGTTTCTTATGTAATTCTTTCCGTACAACCAAGACGTTTATGGCAAGAAAATATTGCATATTGTACAGATCCTGCACAAAATAAAAATTTATCAGGTTGCCCAAAGATGAGGGAAACTCTTGTCGAAAAATGGTCTGATAAATGGTTGGAACAAACTCCTACGAAAAAACAAAGTTGTAATGAATATGAAACTTTCTTAAAAAATAATTTAACAAAAGCAAAGGCTGAAACTGTAAAATATATTACAGGAATTCGTTCTGAATTAGAAGGTGTAATCGATGCATATAACCTTAAAACGGAATCTGAAAAAGAACTTACCTTGTTGGAGTTAAAAGATAAGGAAACAGAAGGTCTTAAAAACTTAAAGGAACAATGTCAAAAGTCGGCATACAATATTTGTAAAAAGGCTGTTGCTCATGAAAATAAAACTTTAAGTGAGGCAGATCGTTATAATCTTTATAAGGCACAATGTTTCAATTTGTTTGATGCAGATATTAATGATTGTCACGATCCATTCCAATTTGCAAAGGTAAGTGAAGAAACTAAAAAGGAAACCTCTATTGCACAGGATGTTGCAAAACTTGCAAGGGGTGAGTTGGGACGTCTTCTTGATCCAAATCCAATTCATCGTGTGACAGGTTTGGTATCTAACACTATTAGTGCGGTTAAAATTGGAATTAAATCTGTTAAAAAATTCTTTGGTTGGTAATCATTGAAAATACTAAAAATAAAAGCCTCATTTAAAGAGGCTTTTTTTATTTTATGAAAATATTTTATCTTTTATAAGTTAATCTGTATCCAAGATTTTGCATACATTTTTTATAATTATTTGCATTAGAATTACCACCATCCGATGGAATAGAAAATGCAATTCTTTGACCAACTTCACGATAATCATGTGATTCAAATGTAGCCCAAAGACTATCCCACTGTGGCACAGTTTTTGGCTTCATATTATTGAAAAGGTTCGATATTTGGGATTTTGGTTGTACACCCTTAACCCCAAGACAAGCCTTATGATCTTCAATAAATTTTGCCATTACGACATATTCATTTTCCCAATGAAATACTTGAGCATCATCAATATTTCCAGGAATAGGAAAACTTAAACATCCAGAAAGTATAAATGCAATAGATGTATATTTTAAATATTTATTAGTCATAATCTCTCTCTCCAAAAATAATTATAGCATAAAAAAATATTATTTCCAGTATAAAAAAAGCCCTATAAAAGGGCCTTTAACTAAAATAAATATTACTTACTTTGAAAAATCTTTTACAACATTGCCTTTTAAATCAATAGCAACAGTTTTCTTGTCTTTGAAATTTTCCGCTCTGGCAACGAAATTATCATCAAACGATGAAATGTAATCATAGTACAAAGGAGCAATAACAATCTTTCCATTTACATCTATTACACCAGCTTTATCATTATTTCCAGCAATAACCGAATATCCCAAATGGAATGGTTTCATATATTTCCACTTTGGTTCGATAACTATATTAAATTTTTCATCAACGGCACCGTAATATCCATCCTTTTTTACAATAGCATATCCTTCATAAAAATTATCGACATAGTCATATTCAACAGGAAGTATTACTTCGCCATTTCTTTTTTTTGCAATACCCCATTTATTATCTCTTACAATTCTGACAAATTCATTTTTGACATTTTGATTGTGACCATATTCATTATAATCAATTGATGCAACATCATTAAATGAAACAAATTCTTTTTTTGAGTTTCTAATAAAAACAAAAGCAACCACAGCCAAAGCCAATAGTCCAAAAGCAAACAAAGTCTTTCTCATGATAATCCCCTCTATTACAAAATTAATAACAAATATATAATACCAAATTTTTTACTCTAGTTCAAGTAAAACTTTTTCCATCTCTTTTATTTCATCACGAAGTACAGTTGCTTTTTCAAATTCAAGGTTATTTGCCAATTTAAGCATTTCTTTTTCCTTTGTTTTGATTGCTTTTTGAATATCTTCTTTACTTCTAAAGTGTTTCTTTTTAGTAATAGGATTTTTTTCAATATTTACATAGTCCATATCCGCAATATTACCAGCAATTTTTTTGCTAACAGTTTTTGGAGTTATGCCATGTTCAGTATTATATGCAATTTGTTTTTGACGGCGTCTGTTTGTTTCATCTATTGCATATTTCATAGATTTAGTTATATGATCTGCATAAAGTATAACTCTGCCTTCGGCATTTCGTGCTGCACGACCAATTGTTTGAATAAGCGAGCGTTCAGATCTAAGGAATCCTTCCTTATCCGCATCCAAAATTGCAACCAATTTACATTCTGGAATATCAAGTCCTTCACGAAGAAGGTTAATTCCAACCAAAACATCAAAAACTCCCATACGCAAATCTTTGATTATTTCAATTCTTTCCAATGTATCAATATCTGAATGAAGATAGCGAACCTTTATCCCGTATTCTGCCAAATAATCGGTAAGTTGTTCAGCCATTTTTTTTGTAAGGGTAGTGCAAAGAACTCTTCCACCGGAAAGTGCAACTTTTCTACATTCGTGCATTAAATCATCAACCTGATTTTCCAAAGGGCGCACTTCTACTTCTGGATCCAAAAGTCCGGTTGGCCTGATAAGTTGTTCGGTAAATTTACCACCAGTTTGAGCCAATTCCCAATCCCCAGGTGTTGCCGAAATATAAACAGTCCTTCCCCTGAAATTATTCCATTCCTCAAATTTTAATGGTCTGTTGTCCAAACATGATGGAAGACGGAATCCATATTGTGAAAGTGTAGTTTTTCTTGCTCTATCTCCGTTATACATTCCACCAATTTGTGGAACGGAAACATGGGATTCATCGATAAACACTATTGCATCATCCGGAAGATATTCGAATAAAGTAGGTGGTGGAGCTCCCGCTGGGCGTCCAGTCAAATACCTTGAATAATTTTCAATACTTTTGCAATATCCAGTACTTTCCAACATTTCAATATCGAAATTAGTTTTTTCCCTTAATCTTTGCTCTTCAACAAATTGTTGATGCTCAGTGAAATATTGAAGTCTTTGTTGCAATTCTTCCTTTATTCCTGTAATCGCATTGGAAAGTGCAGGTCCAGGTGTCACATAATGGCTTGATGGATAAATTGTCGTTGATTTAAGCGATAAAGTTCGCTTTCCTGTCAATGTATCAAATTCAGCAATAGTTTCGATTTCATCACCAAAGAAAGAATACCTCCATGCTTTGTCTTCTAAATGCACAGGAAAAACTTCTAATGTATCCCCACGAAGACGAAAAGTCCCTCTGTCAAGTGCAATATCATTTCTTTCATATTGCATTTCAGTTAAAGCCTTTGTCACATCTTCCAATGGAATAGTTTGTCCTTCCTCCAATGTTAAACTCATCGAAGAGTAAGATTCTGGCGAACCCAAACCATAAATACAAGAAACAGATGCCACAATTATTACATCTCGAAATTCCAATAATGAACGTGTTGCTGAATGTCTAAGTCTATCTATCTGTTCATTTATAGCACTATCTTTTTCAATATATGTATCGGTTTTTGGAATATATGCTTCTGGTTGATAATAGTCATAATATGAAACAAAATATTCAACATGATTATTTGGAAAAAGTTCTAACATTTCCTGATAAAGTTGTGCTGCCAATATCTTATTTGGTGCCATAATAAGTGCCGGTACCTGACATTGTTGTATAACATTTGCCATGGTAAATGTTTTACCACTTCCAGTAATACCAAGTAATACCTGATCTCTTTTACCTTCTTTTATTCCTTGAACAAGTTCCTTTATTGCGGTTGGTTGATCCCCGCTTGGGGTAAATTCGGACACCATTTTAAATCCAGCCGGCTCTCCCGCTGGGATTTTATTATACAAAGAAGATAATATTGGATTTTTTAGCATACATTTCACCAAAATTTATTTTTTTCTTGTCTTAATAAAAGTATAAATATAATATATACATTATAAGGGGATTGTCAAAGAAAATAAATACCTATTATGGTATTATTGTAAAAGAGGGGAAATATGGATTTTTTGAAAAAGAATTATAAAGTAATAGTCGCAGTTTTAGGCTTTTTCTTTGCTTTATACGTTTTACCTAATTTCATTGATTTAAGTAGTCAAAAATCATACCTTGAAAAGAAAATGGAGGAAAATTTCGGTTTCAAGGTTTCGATTAACGGTAAAATATCCTTTGCAATTCTTCCAAAGCCTTCACTTATTCTTAACAGGGTCCAGTTTTATTCAAAAGATGAAAATTCAAAGGCTGGAATGTTTATAAATGCATCTAAAATTTTTGTAAGTACGGGTATTTCAAATTTCTTTGATAAAGATTTTTCAGTTAATAAAATTGGTATTGTCGATGCAACTTTTTATGCCAGTGCGTATAAGACATCTGGTTATGAAAATCTTGATAATATTTTGAATGGAAAAATATTTAAACAAATTTCATTACGAAATAGCCGTATTATTATTGGTAACGAATTCATTAACAATATCAATATTACATTTAACACTAAAAAAGA